>CAYTOU010000010.1:0-21645 GCA_964439295.1 uncultured Oscillospiraceae bacterium | reverse complement strand
TATAGACTCGGCAGAATCTGTTCGTGCCCCACCATATATTAGAGTGGGGCGCGAAGACGGCAGTGCGGACGCGTTACTGGCTGTTTGAGCGGCCATCCGGCTCGTGCCCGCCATATATTCGAGCGGGCGCGAGAAGTTGTGGTGTATGTGGCGCGGCAATTTGGGCAGCGGTGACCTCTCAGCCGCTGTTGCGGCAGCTCTCCTTTCAGGCGAGCCATGGGCTTGGTTACGACGTAACTCTTCATTCTAACTTAGACTGTTCCCTTATCCCTGTTCCCTAATTCCTACGCCATACCCCCTGCATTCTAACTCAAGCTAACGGCTAACCGCTAACAGCTAACGGCTAACGGCTAAAAAAGCGACCGAGAAAGAGTCAAACAGCTCTTTCCCGGTCGCTTACTATACACAGTTTTCCGCTATTACGCGCGATGCTTTGAAACCGCTGCGCTTATGCGCTTTATCAGAAAGTCCAGCGCCAATCCTATGCATACGCCTATCGACAGGCACTGAGCCAGCTCGGTATTCGTCCACTTTGAGTACAGCACCGCCAGCACAGTTGCCGCGCCTATTGCAAGACCGTCTATATACACTTTGTGCTATCCCCTTTCGGCGCTGCTTACTCCTCGGCTGCCTCTGTCCAGCTTACCGTGGTCGAAAGTGTTTGACCGGCGCGCGAATATTCAAGCGTATACTCTACGCCCTGCTCCATTTGAGCCTTGATTATATAGAACGCCTCGTCAAAGTCCAGCGGTATTCCGGCGATAGATGTAATCACATCGCCGACCTGCAGTCCGGCATTGGCGGCTATGCTGCCCTCTTCGACGTTCGTCAGGTACAGACCTACAGGCACGCCATAGTATTCGCTTTCGTATGAGAATACGTGCTCGCCTGTCATGCCGAAATCGAACTTTGTGACCAGCTTATCCTGCTCGGTCGTGCGATTGCGCAGTTCCAAAGTAGCCTGACTTACCTCGGTGCCTGTTGTCGTGCCATCGCTGGACACCCACACGAAGTAGTTTTCGGGCACTATCATTATGCTGCGTCCGGCCTGGTAGCAATATATTGCCGCCTCGACCTTGCTTACGCCTTCATATGCGCTCAAGTCGAACGATGTCACTGTCTGAAGATCCACGGTCTCGCCGCAGTCAATTTCTATATCGCGGTACTTACCGAATTTGGGTTCGCTGCTGAGCAGGGACGGATCGGCTTCGGTCGCGTATATCTGATTGCCATCTACGTCATAGCAGCGGAATATAATGCTCAAAAACGTTATATCGCTGTCCTGCGGATTATATGCCTCAATGCTGAATATGGGCTTGCCCTCATATTGCTCCAGCTTTACGTTGGTTATCTTAGGCGGCATTACGGCATATGCGGGTGCGTCGGCGGAAAAGGCCATTTCCTGCATTTCAACGGTAGCCGTTTCGCTATTGCCCAGACCGCACTGAGCGTTAAACAGGCGCACAGCCTTAGCCATACCGCGCCCGAACGTATCGTCCACAGTGGACGTATAGTAGCCCAGATCATATAGACGCTGCATAAGCGCCTGCACATCTTCGCCTTCGGCGCCGCGCTCGAGCACCTGATACTGCGCATTTTGCTGGGTTTCTGCGTCTGCATCGGTCTGCTGCGCAGTCGTATCCTGTGTTGCTTCTTGCTCTACAGTTGTATCGGTTGTCTGAGCGGATGTATCGTCACTATCGCCGAGCGCACAGCCGCCGGCGCTCACAGCCGCCAGCGCCAGTGCCATTAGCAGCGCACTTTTCTTCATTAAAAGCACCTCCAAGCAGTATTCATCGCAAAGTCAATTATATGTTATTTGACCATTCATGTCAAGGATAAGGGAGTTTGGCTCACACAGGGCAAAAAGATGGGAGGCGGCATATCGCCGTCCCCCGCATGCTATGTTTCTTTATTAGCCGACAGCGTCTTCGCTCGTTATTTCGCACACAAGAGTGTTATCATCCTGCACATAGCAATTGATGGTAATAACTCCGTCGCCCTTATAGCGGAAGCTGAAGTCGGTGCCCGCGCTATAGTCGGTCACTATGGCATCATCGCTGTCATCAACGTATGTTTCGGTATAGCGCTTGCCATAGGTGCTCTTTTCGATTATCTTTATGTCGTCATTGTCCTTTATCGCAAGCCATATCGCGGATGCCACCTGAGCGACGCCGCCGCCTACGACCTTAACGCCGCGACCGTTTACGGCATTCTTATAGCCATTAGACTTAGTGCGCGCGCCGACAATTTCGTTAAAGGAGAATACGTCGTTATAGCCCAGCTGAGTTCCGTCAACGGCATCGGCAGCCAGCTCGATATTGTTTAGCTTATTCTTGCCGCCGTATATAGTTGTCGTGCCGTAGCCGACCATGGTGTCGTTTTCCTCGATGCTCACGCGCACTTCATCATCGTCCAGCCAGATGTACATCGTAAGCGTCTCACCGGTCTTATTGGTAAAGGCAAAGTCGGTGCCGGCCTTCCAGTCGACCACAACCGCGTCGTCGCCGCTTTCCACATAGTCGCCATCATAGCGATCACCGTATGTGGACAGCTCGTCAATGCGTATGCCCTTCATGTTCTTTACCGCCAGATAGATTGTCGCAGCCACCTGACCGCTGCCGCCGCCGTAGGTCTTTACGCCGCGGCCATTGAGTGCGTTTTCATAGCCGCGCTCCTTAGAACGGTCACCTACCACATGGTTAAAAGAGAACTGTGCGCCGTTTACCAGGGTATAGCCGTTAATGGCGGAAACAACGCGCTCTATATTGCGGTTCTGTGCGCCGCTGTTATCATCGGTCGGAGTCGCCGCGTAGCTGGATGCGGCGAATGCGCCCGTGGGCAATGCCGTCATGGTAAAGAGCATTGCAAGAGTCATGACTATGCTCAGTATCTTCTTAAGCTGTGTTATTTTCATTGTGTTTGCCTCCCCACATTTTGTTTTCTCCATCGGGTTTATGCCTATTTGACGCACGGATGTGCTTTATTGTTTCATGTCGCAAGGGAGATTTTTGCGATTTTGAGGTCCATCGCGGCAATGCAAGCAGACGGTTTTTGCGGCGGCGGGCGCATTTCGCTAAAAATTAACTGTAAATATCCGCGGTCTGCCTCTCTTGTACTTGTACTTTTCCGATCTTTGCGGTAGAATAAATGTGGCGAGAGATGGGTTAATCCCTCGTATAAAGCTTACTATATGCTGCTGCATAAGGAGGAGATCCCAATGGTAAAGATTGGTATTAATGGTTTCGGCCGCATCGGCAGGCTGGTTATGCGCGCTGCTTGCGCCAACCCCAACGTACAGGTCGTCGCTGTAAACGATCCCTTCATCGATCCCGATTACATGGTTTACATGATGAAGTATGACACCGTGCATGGTCCTTTCGACGGCACCGTCGAAGCCAAGGATGGCAAGCTGATCGTGAACGGCAATCCGGTATATGTATATGCCTGCAAGGATCCGTCCGAGATTCCGTGGTCCGAGTCCGGCGCTGAGTACATCGCCGAGGCTACCGGCGTATTCACCAACGAAGAGGGCGCTTCCAAGCACTTCGTCGGCGGCGCTAAGAAGGTTGTTATCACCGCTCCCGCAAAGGACAAGACCACTCCCATGTTCGTTATGGGCGTCAACTCCGACACCTACACCAAGGACATGAAGATCGTATCCAACGCGAGCTGCACCACCAACTGCCTGGCTCCTCTGGCCTGCGTTATCAATGAGAAGTTCGGCATCATCGAAGGCTTGATGACCACCGTTCACTCCACCACCGCTACCCAGAAGACCGTTGATGGTCCCTCCAAGAAGGACTGGCGCGGCGGCCGCGGCGCGGCTTTCAACATCATCCCCTCTTCCACCGGTGCTGCAAAGGCCGTTGGCGTTGTTATCCCCGAGCTGAAGGGCAAGCTGACCGGTATGTCCATGCGCGTTCCTACCGCTGACGTATCTGTTGTTGACCTGACCTGCCGTCTGGCCAAGCCCACCACTTATGACGAGATCAAGGCTGCCATGAAGGAAGCTTCCGAGTCCGAGCGCTTCAAGGGCATCATCGGCTACACCGAGGACGCTGTTGTTTCCTCCGACTTCATCGATGATCCCCGCACTTCCGTATTCGATGCTACCGCTGGTATCATGCTGAGCGACACCTTCGTAAAGCTGATCGCCTGGTACGACAACGAGTGGGGTTATTCCAACAAGGTTGTCAACCTGATCGAGCATATGTACAAGGTTGATAACGCCTGCGATTGCTGCAAGTAATATTACTTGGCGCTGATCCACAGGACATCTGATTAAAGAAGGCAGCGCCACCCGTTGGTTATCCACGCGGTGGCGCTGTTTTTGAACATTAGATTAATTTGCTTCATAGTAATAATAATGTGGAGGTCTTCACTGATGAGCATACTTGTTACCGGTGGTGCCGGCTACATAGGCACACATACCTGTGTTGAGCTGCTTAATGCAGGATATGAAATCGTCGTGGTTGACAATTATTATAACAGTAAGCCCGAAGCGCTTAAGCGCGTGCGTGAGATAACCGGCAAGGACTTCCCTGCATACGACGTCGACTGCTGTGATGAAAAGGCTCTGGATGAGGTTTTCGCAAAGCACGATATCGATGCCATAATCCATTTTGCCGGTTACAAGGCCGTTGGCGAATCCACGCAGAAGCCGCTTGAGTACTACGGCAACAATCTGAACTCCACAATTGTGCTGTGCCGCATGATGAAAAAGCACAATGTGAAGCGCATCATATTCTCCTCCTCCGCCACGGTATACGGCTCGCCCGAAACCGTGCCGATAACAGAGGACTTCCCGCGCTGGTGCACCAACCCCTACGGCTGGACCAAGTTCATGAACGAGCAGATACTGCGCGATGTGGCTGCGGCTAATCCCGACTGGTCGGTAATACTGCTGCGCTACTTCAACCCGGTCGGCGCGCATATCAGCGGTCGCATTGGCGAAGATCCGCAGGGCATACCCAACAACCTGACCCCCTACATCACTCAGGTTGCAATCGGTCGCCGCGACAAGGTGCACGTATTCGGCAACGACTACCCCACCAAGGACGGCACCGGTGTGCGCGATTACATACACGTAGTCGACCTTGCGACCGGTCACGTTGCCGCCATTAAGTACGCGTGCGAGCATACCGGCTCCATCGCCATCAACCTGGGCACCGGCATAGGCTACAGCGTGCTGGACGTAATAGGCGCGTTCTCCCGTGCGGTTGGCAAGGATATCCCCTATGTAATAGAAGGTCGCCGCCCTGGCGATATAGCCGAGTGCTACGCCGATCCGGCACTTGCCGAGAAGCTGCTGGGCTGGAAGGCCGTACATTCTCTGGACGACATGTGCGCCGATTCCTGGCGTTGGCAGCAGCAGAACCCCTATGGCTATTCCGATAAGGAGGCCTAATACACATGAAGATAGGCTTTCTCGGCGGAGGCAACATGGGCGGCGCGCTGATGCAAGGACTCATTCGCGCGCAGTCCAATGGCTTTAGCGGCATATACGCGTATGACACCAAGCCGGAGGCGCGTGCGCGCCTGAGCGACATGGGCGTAAACGCGGTATCGGATACAAAGGCACTGTTTACCGAGTGCGACATGATTGTGTTCGCCGTCAAGCCACAGGTACTCGAAAAAGCCGTAAAGCCGTATGCGGATTTGCTTAAAGGCAAGTTCGTGGTATCCATAGCCGCGGGCTGGACGCTTGAAAGGCTGCATGAGCTTTTGCCCGAAAGCACGCATGTGCTGCGCGTAATGCCCAACACACCCGCTCTGGTCGGGTGCGGCATGACCGCGATGTGCGATGTGCCCGAGCTGACACAGGAGGAGCGCGCTGCCGCTCAGGAGCTATTCGGAGCGGTCGGCGAATACGTGTGGGTGGATGAGCACTGCATGGATGCCGTGACAGGCGTATCGGGCAGTGGTGCCGCGTATGTGTACATGTTCATAGACGCTATGGCATGCGGCGGCGTACGCATGGGACTTACGCGCGATGCGGCGCTCAAGCTTGCCGCACAGACGGTCAAAGGTGCTGCACAGATGGTACTGGATACCGGCAATCACCCCGATGCACTGCGCGACGCGGTATGCTCCCCTGCCGGCACGACTATCGAGGCCGTGCGCGTGCTGGAGCAGCGCGGCTTGCGTTCCGCGGTAATGGACGCCGTTATCGCCTGCGCCGAAAAGTCGCACGACATGTCAAGCGGCAAATAACTCCACAAATGACGAATGCGGCGCATCCCACGCTCTGCGGGATGCGCCTTTGATTTTTTAGGAGCACAATGAAAGAAGTAACGATATATACCGACGGGGCATGCTCGTGCAATCCGGGACCGGGCGGCTGGGGCGCAGTACTGATATACGGAGAGCACCGCAAGGAGATAAGCGGCGGCGATGCTCGCACCACAAACAACCGCATGGAGCTGACCGGACCGATTGAAGCACTCCAGCTGCTCAACTATCCATGCAAGGTTAAGCTGTATTCGGACAGCGCGTATCTTATAAACGCGTTCAACCAGCACTGGATTACGAACTGGCAGCGCAACGGCTGGCAGACTTCGCAGAAAAAGCCGGTTGAGAATAAAGAGCTATGGCAGCGCTTAATTGAGCTATGCAATATGCACGACATACAGTTCATCAAAGTCAAAGGTCACGCCGACAATAAGGAGAACAACCGCTGCGATGAGCTGGCGCGCGCGGCAATTGCTCAGTATCGCCGCATATAGATATATAAAAGCACCGCTTTCGTCAATTTCGGAAAGCGGTGTTTTTATATATGTCAGTTCAAATCAGTTTTCGCCATCGTTTATAACGCTCAGAGCGTCGTCAATCGCCTTTTTGACGCTTGCATCGGATTCGAGCGTGCGCTGATGCTCAAGGAAGGCGCGGGCGCGCGGAACGTTCATCTTGCCCAGCGCGGCGGCGGCGTGCTTACGCTGTTCAACCGAGCCGTTATGTACCAGCGGCACAAGCGCATTGAAGGGATCATCGCCCTGACACTTGCCCAATGCATCTATAGCGGCGAGGCTGATGTCCTCGTGCTTATCGTTCACCAATGCGGCGATCTTGGCGCCTTCGCCCTTTTCCGCCCACTTTGCGATCTTATCCAACTTACTGCCGAACATAAATATTTACCTCCTCGTATTGACAATTTGTCCGTTTGCGTTTATCATAAGCATACACAAACGGGTATTTTTCAGTTTCACTTACAGTAAACTTCCGTTTACTGTATTATAGCATCATCCGAACGAATGTCAAGCGCTCTCGGGCGCTCGGATACATGTTTCATATTTTTGTCATTATCGCAGGAGGAATTATGGCGAGCGAGAAATCGATGGAGCTAAGCCGACTGATAACTCAGTCATACGGATTATACAACGAGAAAATTGCCCGGCGGTTTAAGAGTGCGCACGCGGACATGCTATCGGGCGTGCAGTACATGCTACTGAACCTGATTGCGGAATGCGGGCGCATTACGGCCGGCGAGCTTGCGGCGCGCGCGATGATACAAAAGCAGCAAGCGACGACCGTGCTCAACCAGCTTGAGGACAAGGGGCTGATTATACGCACGCGGCAGAGCGACAATCGGCGCACGGTATGGCTAAGTGCAACGCCCGAAGGTCAGCAGCTCATAGACGAGATACACGCCGATTTTGCGGCGTACACAGGCGAGATATTCGACCGGCTGGACGATATATCGCTTGACAAATACATCGATGCGGTACATACTATTAACGATATTCTATTACAATTTCCCACTGCCATGCCGGACAATGTGCGCGCCAAGCCATAATACGTAGTATTTTGACACGCTCGGCGGCATGTGGAAGTGTGCAGTACACCGGAGGTATTATCGATGAAAAATACCAAAGCGATACTATATGCGCTACTCGCCGCGGCGTTTTATGCTATCAATGTGCCCTTTTCAAAACTACTTTTAAGCGCGGTTGCGCCCACTACAATGGCGGCTCTGCTCTATCTAGGCGCGGGCATAGGTGTGGGCATACTTGCCATATTCAACCGCAGCTCGAAGGCGGAGCGGCTCACGCGCAGTGATTTACCGTATGTAATCGGCATGATAGTATTGGACATTGCGGCACCGATATTCCTTATGATGGGTTTAAATTACGGCTCATCATCGAGTGCGGCGCTACTGGGCAATTTTGAGATTGTGGCTACTACCATAATTGCGCTTCTGCTCTTCAAGGAGCTTGTTTCGCGGCGATTATGGCTTGCTATTGCGCTCATTACTTTAGCGAGCATACTACTGTCGTTTGACGGTGCGGAGAGCTTTTCTTTATCGACGGGCTCGTTATTCGTGATACTTGCGACGACCTGTTGGGGACTTGAGAACAACTGCACGCGCAGCATATCGTCAAAGAGCACTTACGAAATTGTCATACTAAAGGGCATATTCTCGGGGTTAGGCTCTCTTGCGATTGCGCGCTTTCAAGGCGAGGCAATACCTTCTGTTCAATACATACTACTTGCGCTTTTATTGGGCTTTGTCGCGTACGGTCTAAGCATATTCCTATATGTACGCGCGCAAAACACCTTAGGTGCCGCGCGCACAAGCGCCTATTACGCAATCAACCCCTTCATAGGCGCGCTTCTTTCATTCGCCTTCATGCGTGAGCCCTTAAGCAGCACATACATCGCCGCCCTTCTAATAATGATCGCCGGCACTGCTTTAGTCGTTCTGGACACGCTCAAGCAGGAGGAGTAGAGACGACGGGGAACGCGCTTTCTCTTTTGAAAAAAGAAAGCTGCAAAGAAAAACTGCTTGCCTTCGGCGTATCCTAATGATGTATTGCTGTGAGCAAGCAAGAGAACGGAATATATATTGTAAGTTGCGTTTGACTTCTTTCGTCGCTGGTTTCGCCATGAGCCAGCGGCTTTATGCTGTTTGGGAACTTTGTCGCTCTCCACGCTACGTTATATTCTTTTGCCCATTTCATATTTTGCGTACCTTTGTGACGCAAAATAGAAACGCTAAGTTGCTCTGCACTCTAACTCAAGCTAGCAGCTAACCGCTAACGGCTAACAGCTCCTCACGCACCACAAAAGCCCGTGCCTCCGCAACACCGGAAGCACGGGCTTGCTATTCTATTCAGCTAAGCGCTTTTACGCCCTACGCACCTTTGCACCCTTGGGGGTATCCTCCAGCACGAAGCCGCGCGCGGTTATCTCATCGCGCAGACGGTCGGATTCCGCCCAGTTCTTTTCGGCACGGGCTTGCTTACGCTGCTCGACAAGTGCCTTTATGTCATCGGGGATATTGTCGTTTTCACGGGTCAGTATGCCCAGGACATCGGTCATTTCCTTTAGAGTATTGAGCGTGGACTTAATCGCCTCGCGCGCCGTATCGGCTGTGATGGCGAGGTTGCCTTCCTTGACCAGCTCGAATATCGCGCCAATGGCATCGGCGGTGTTCAGGTCGTCGTCCATGGACTCATCGAACTTATTTACCGCTTCCCTACCCTTAGCTATGAGCGCCTGCTCGCTTTCGTTGAGTTCACGCTCGGGCGCATGATCCAGCATGAACGTCCAGTTATCGCGCGCGGTATACATGCGATCCAGCGCGGCCTTGGACTGGGCTATCATTTCCTTAGAGAAGTTCACGGGGCTACGATAGTGCGCGGACACCATGAACATACGCACTGCCTCGAGGTCAAACTCCTTGGATATATCGCGCACGGTGAAGAAGTTGCCCAGGGACTTAGACATCTTCTGATTATCCACATTGATGTGGCCGTTATGCATCCAATAATGTACGAACGGCTTGCCGGTCGCACCTTCGGACTGAGCGATTTCGTTTTCGTGATGCGGGAAGAGCAGATCCTTACCGCCGCAGTGTATGTCTATGGTTTCGCCCAGATACTTCATGCTCATTGCGGAGCACTCGATATGCCAGCCGGGGCGTCCCATGCCCCACGGGCTGGGCCATGCGGGCTCGCCGGGCTTCTGCGCCTTCCACAGTGCGAAGTCCATGGGATGGCGCTTGGCATCGTCAACGTCTATACGTGCGCCGGCTTCCAGATCAGCCAGGTTCTGACCCGAGAGTCTGCCGTACGCGGGGAACGCTTCGGTATCGTAATAAACGTCGCCATTTACGCAATAGGCAAGACCCTTCTTCTCAAGGCGCTTGATGAGACCTATTATATCGCCAATATGGCGCGTTGCGCGGGGATGCACGGTCGCGCGGTGAATGCCCAGAGCATCGGCATCCTTAAAGTACTCGGCGATAAAGCGATCGCCCAGCTCTTCAACAGTGGTGCCCTCCTCGTTGGCGCGCTTGATCATCTTATCGTCTATATCGGTGAAGTTCTGAACGAACTTGACCTGATAGCCGCGATACTCCAGATAGCGACGCAGCAGATCGAACATAATGAACGGGCGGGCATTACCGATATGGAAGTAATTATACACGGTGGGACCGCAGGAATATATCGTGACCTTACCCGGCTCTATCGGAACGAACTCTTCCTTGCGCCGCGTCTGTGAATTATAGATCTTCATTTTGCTTTTCCTCCATGCTCTCTTTGAGTTCCTTTACAGGGCAATGAGCATCCTCGCTCTTGCAATCCTCACAACCGCTCTTGACAATCATGCGGGCGATGCACTTATCCGCCTTATCCAGCTCAGTGCGCAGCGACTGCAACTGTTCCATGACGGGATCGGGCAGGTGTACCTGGTCCATATCGCTGGGAGCGCGCTCAGTATGCGACACGACAACGCGCCCGGGGTTACCCACGACGGTAGATCCGGCGGGTACATCCTTAAGCACGATTGAACCCGCGCCAATCTTTGCGCCATCACCAATTGTAAGCGAGCCCAGCACCTTTGCGCCCGCGCCTACCATTACGCGATTGCCCAATGTCGGGTGGCGCTTGCCGGTTTCCTTGCCGGTACCGCCCAGAGTTACGTCCTGATACAGCGTCACGTCGTCGCCTATTTCGGCCGTTTCGCCTATGACCACGCCCATGCCGTGGTCGATGAAAAGGCGTGCGCCTATTGTCGCGCCCGGGTGAATCTCTATGCCCGTCTTTTTGCGCGTGCGCTGGCTCACCATGCGCGCAAACAGCTTTAGATTATGTGTCCACAACCAATGTGCGCGCCTATGCCGCCTTATCGCGCGAAAGCCCGGATAGCACAGCATTACCTCTAACGCCGTACGCGCTGCCGGGTCGCGCGAAAGCACTGCATCAATATCACTTTTCAGCTGTGCAAACATGCCATTCCTCCTTATCAGATCGCATAAATCCCGTCCATTGCGAAGCCGCAAAAAAACGGGTTGCGACCTCGTACAGAGGCGGCAATCCGCGGTTCCACTCTGATTTAAGACGCTCACGCGTCCATCTCACAAGGCACATGCAAAGTACATGCACACGCCTTACACATATAACGGTGTTCACCGTCCGCGCCTGGGGCAAATGCCTTGAGCGCGACTGCTCCCGGGTGCACTTGGGCACAATCTCGCTTGCGGCGGTTTGCAGCCGGTGACTGCCGCTCTCTGATAAGTCCGAATTGCGCTTACTTTCCCGTTCATCGCCTTTAAAAGATATTATATGCGGGCTGACGCGGTTTGTCAACCGTGTGCATGTGTTTTAACCAGAAAGTGAGTTTGCGGATTTCTGCAGTTTGGATAGCAGCATGCCTGTATTGGATTTAAGCGGTCAAGCAGCGTGCGGGATAACATTTGTGTTTTTTTCTGGGCACAATTTCCATTTTTTGGAAATTCGATGGAACTTAAGCGCGATGTGATACGTCAAAACAGCGGTTGGTAAAAGAGCCGACCGTATATAGCCGCGACAAATACCGTATAAAGGTCTATGCCGCACATACCCGGAGGCGCAAAGATATATGAAAGCAAAAAAACTGATTGTAATCGCCGTAATGGCTTTATGCATGTGTCTAAGTTTGCCCGCATTTGCGGACAGCATGGATGTGACTACGATTAATTTGACCGTAAACGGCATGGCCATAGACGGAAGCGCGTGTAGCAATCCCGACGGCGCGATGTGCCTTCCCCTACTGCCCGTGGCCGAGGCGCTGGGCTATACGACCGAAGTTAGCGAATTATGCGATGGGGATGCGTACCGCGTTGTATACACGCTGACACCCGCGCCCGATGAAGACGGAGACACCGGTTCGCAGCTGATGGTGGCGTATTCGATAGAAAACGACATGCCTTCTGCGGTTGCCATATCCAAGGATCAGGTGCTGTTGCCGCTAAAGCAGTCAATGACGCTGGTCGACAGCCAGCCGTACATGCCCACCGAGTTCTTTGAAACCGGCATGTGCGTGGCGTTCACGTATGATGACGATACGCAGACATTGGATATGACTTGCGTCGTGTATGATGATTAATCGATTAATTTGAAACCGCCTTGCATTGTGCTTTTGCGCAGTGCAGGGCGGTTTTTTGATTCTCAGTGTATTTCTCAAGGAGTCGTTTAGGTATCGTTTTCGGTATCAATACGTTTCGACAGCCAGCGCGGCATCCAGCTCTACCTGAGTCTTTTCGCACAGTGTGCCCTCGGCTTCGCGGCGCTGCGCTTCGCGCACAATCGCTTCGGTAGCGGAGGCACCGCAGCGCGAGCAGCCGACAAAGCGGCACAATAGTGCCATGTCCAGCGTGCGTATGCCGCCGGCGGCCTTTAGGCGCATCTCGGGCGTGATAGACTGCTTCATAAGTACGAGGTCGCGCAGCTTGGCGCCGTACTTGCCGTATCCGGTCGACGTCTTGACAAAGTCGGCATTGGCCTTCACGCATATGGCACATGCCTGTTCGATTTCTTTGAATGTCAGGTAGCAGTTTTCCAGTATCACCTTAACGATTGCATTTTCGGCATGAGCTGCGGACACTATCGACGCGATTTCGTCCTCGACATACGCCGCATCGCCCGCGCGCAGGCGGCCTATGTTTATGACCATGTCCAGCTCCTTCGCGCCGTCGTCCAGCGCGCGCTTGGCCTCGAAGAGCTTTACATCCGGGCGCACAGAGCCGTGCGGGAAGCCTATTACAGTACAAGCCGGTATGCCCGAACCTTCCAGACGTCTGACCACGGTGGGCATGTCACACGGACGCGCGCACACAGACGCGGTATGGTACTTAAGCGCGGTTTCGCAGCCCGCCGATATCTCGTAATCGGTCAGGTACGGCTGCAGCATGGAATGGTCTATCATGGACGCAATATCCGATGAAGTCAGCAAATCAATCAACCTCCTTACCAATAAAGGCACTCATAAAAGCGCAGCATGTCTTTTTTGAAAGCGACCGCATTAAGCGGCTCAATTATATCTTTTATATTCAACGCGCGATGCGTTATTTCCTGCCGACAGATGGCTATATTGCGCTTTAAAACGCGCATTATGCCAAAGTGCTTATGACGTTTTAGGCATTGTTCATTTTTTTGTCAACTGATAGTGATTGCAACATTGGGCTTTATGCGGTACAATATATGGGCATGTTGTGAAGAGAGGATGTTTTTCAGCCATGAAAAAGGTAATATTCGCGCTTATGATGGTGGCGCTGCTGGCGCTGACCGGATGCGTATCCGAAACCGATCCCGAACCTACCGCACTGCCGCCTATGGAGTCGGAGCAGGTTGCAAGCCGTGAAGAGCTATACGAGCTGTACAATCAGATCGACTTTAATATGACTATCGCCGAGTTGGAAGAGACGCTCGGACCTGCCGTGCGCGAAGAAGTTTCCATGGATAACAGCACGGGCACCACTCTCATATGGGAGCGCAACGGAATATATACTCAGGTTGCCGTAACAGATGGTCAGATAGTCGGTAAGGCGATAAGCGCCGACGATCCCCGCACGCTTTCGCTACTGACGCTGGATGCGAATTTCGATAACGTGCATCTGCTGGAAGCGGACATGAACTACACCGAGATAGTCGAGATGATGGGCTGCGAAGGTCTTGAGATGCTGGCGCGCATAAACCGCGACGAGTCCCCGGTCACCGTAAATCGACTGATGCGCTGGACCGACAACGAAACCGGCAGCGTAATGCAGATACTGTTCAACCAAGACGGTACTATATGCACGGATGACAATTCGTACGCGCTGTATGAGTTCCCGACAATTGAGCCGGGTGCGACATATGCGCCCACGCCCACAGTTGATCCCGATGCCACTCCCCGCCCGACCGCAATACTGACGGCCGCACCGACTGTAGAGCCTACAGAGGAGCCCACGGAAGAACCTACCGAAGAGCCTACGCCCGAGGTAACCGAAGCACCCGCCGCTACTGAGGCTACTACAGAAGCCGACAGCACCGCGCAGCCCGAGGCAACCGCCGCCGCGTAACCTAAAATAGGCATATGCCCTTATATCGATAGCTTATTCCCCGAGCAATGTGCCCGGGGATTTTTCTTTGCTTAACGTTAAGCAGTCACATATCTCTAACCGACAATTAAAGCACATACAACCAAATGTTCGCGGAAAAAACACTTGCAGTAAGGTATAATAAGCCTGTCGATGAAATCCCAATGCGCCCACGCGGCGGCATTGCACCGCATTGATGCCAAGGTAGTATGCATACGCAATACTAAATGATCAATGTGCATGTGGTGCAAGATTGTGTTGTTAATGGCTTAATTGCGGCGTAGATATTGCAAAATTTGCATTTTTGACACTGCGGTTAATTCATTGTAGAACTATTTGCCGGACGTTGAAGAATTAATATTCATCGCGCATAATGTAATCATCAACCGGCTTTAAGTATAAATACATGAAGCCAAATAGCTTAAAAAACGGAAATAGCTTGAAATCTACTAATAACCAAAGGAAGTGTCCACTGTGAATAATTCTCCCGCACCCGCTCAGCGTCAAACTCGTCAAAAGCGTATACTTTGGGGTCTGCTCGTAAGTGCGAGCACTCCCATGAGCGCCGAGCAGCTGCTCAAGAGCGCACGCCAGGCCTGCCCGACCATGGCATTGACCACCGTATATCGCAATCTGGAACAGCTCATGGCTCAGGAATCCGTGCAGCGCATTATGTATCCCGATGGCACCGCGCGTTACGAGGCGGTTCAGGCAGTACATCATCATTACCTCATTTGCCTTGAGTGCAAAAAGAGCATTCAGTTGCCCATGTGCCCGGTAAATCAGCTGGAGCAGTCCATCGTTGAGGAGACCGGTTATGAAATAACCTCGCACAATCTGGAGCTGTTCGGCTACTGCCCCGCATGCCAGCAGCTGCGCAAGCAGCGTCAGCAGCAGAGCCAGAGCATGCTGAATAACGGCCCCGCCACACTGTAAGTACTTAAAGCCCCCCCGCTTTAGTATTGTTTCCCCGACTGCATTCAGCGCGGTCGGGGGCTTTTTTTATGCCTAAAGGCAAAAATACGCCCATTATCATAGACGCCAAAAGCATCTATGATAATGGGCGCTTATCTTACTCTTTTACGAACTTATGCTTTCCGGTCAGCGTTTCCAGATCGATTGCGTAGACCGTTGTAACCGGCGCGCAATTGTCCATTTCGGAATCGCCCATTCGGCAGTGCTTTACCATCAGCTTAAGACCGTGTATTGCCTCGTCACCTGTCACGCGGCGCGCCTTGCCGTAGCCTATCGCGCTTTCGTATTCGCAGCTCAGATAGAGTCCCTTCTGGACATATCTAAGCAGTGTCGACATTTCCACGCATACGCGCGGATCGCGGTCGAGCAGCTCGTGCTTGAGTCCCTTGCCCGCGCCGTGGAAGTAGAGCGTCACATGACCGTCCTTAGCCTCATAGCCGTACGAAAGCGGTACAACGTACGGATAGCCATCGCCGTTAATGCCCACATGCATCGTGTCACAGCGCTCGATTACAGCGACAATCTCGTCAAAATCGGTTATTTCCAAATCGCTCCTGCGCATTGCGGTATTCACCTTACAATCAGACTTTTACGCCTTCCATTTCGACATCGCCGGCGGATGCTATGATGGGATCGATGAATTCGGCTATGAACTCATCCACCTGCTCCGGGCAACGGCCGATGAAATTTTCCGCCTTAAGCGTTGACATGATCTCTTCGCGGCTTACCGGTATCTGGTCATCGTTTGCCATACGCTCGATAAGGTCGTTATCCAGACCGTCTTCCTTTACGCGGCGCGCGGCGGCATGCGAATGCTGACGTATGCGCTCATGCACTGCCTGACGATCTCCGCCGTGCTTGACGGCCTCCATAAGTATGTTCTCGGTCGCCATGAAGGGCAGGTTTTCGTCCACGCGGCGTGCAATTACGCGCGGGTACACGACCATGCCATCGGATACATTGCAGTACAGCTCCAATACGGCGTCCACAGCCATGAACGCTTCGGGCAGGCATATGCGGCGTACCGCGCTGTCGTCCAGTGTGCGCTCGAACCACTGGGTCGAGGCGGTCATTGCGGCATCCTGATTGAGCGCCATCACATGGCGGCTGAGCGAGCATATGCGCTCGGAACGCATGGGGTTGCGCTTATACGCCATGGCCGAAGAGCCGACCTGATTCTTTTCAAAAGGCTCTTCTATTTCGCGGTAGCTTTGCAGCAATCGCAGATCCTGCGCAAACTTATACGCGCTCTGCGCTATTGCGGACAGAGTGCTCATTATACGGAAGTCCAGCTTGCGCGGATAGGTCTGACCGCTGACGGCGAATACCTTATTAAGACCCATCTTATCGGCAATGCGCTTTTCCAGCTCCACTACCTTTGCGCCGTCGCCATCCATCAGGTCAAGGAAGCTGGCCTGAGTACCCGTTGTGCCCTTATTGCCAAGCAGGCGCAGCGTGTCCAAAGTGTGGTCGACATCTTCCAGATCCATCAGAAGATCCTGCATCCACAGGCAAGCGCGCTTACCCACGGTTACGAGCTGTGCCGGCTGCAAATGAGTCAGACCCAATGTGGGCATGGACTTATACTCTAGCGCGAACTTGCGCAGGCGGCGCAGCACCTCGACTACCTTACTGCGCACCAAGCGCAGTGCATCGCGATATATGAGCACGTCGGCGTTATCGGTAACGTAGCAGCTGGTAGCGCCCAGATGTATTATACCCTTTGCGTTCGGGCAGACCAGACCGTACGCGTACACGTGCGCCATTACGTCATGGCGTATCTCGCGCTCCTTGCGCGCCTCGGCCTCGTAGTCGATGTCGTCAATATGCGCGCGCAGTTCATCCACCTGCGCCTGTGTTACCGGCAGACCCAGTTCCATTTCGCTTTCCGCCAGAGCCACCCAGAGTTTACGCCACGTCTTTGTGCGCGTGTCCTGTGAGAATATCTCCTGCATTGCGCGGCTGGCGTAGCGCGTCGTAAGCGGGTTTTCATATATCTCGTGCATTATATCGTCCTCCGTCAAGCGTATTGCAAAATAGCGATTCGTTTCGCCGCTATAGTGCGGCTTCTCATTCAGTTTACTCCAAATACGGGCTATGTGCAACGGTATTTGCGTGAATTAACGAATGAATATGCCGAAGCAGCGCCATTAATGTTCGTGTTTTGAGTGAAAAACGAATATTTGTTTTAATTCTAGATGAATCATTCGATTTTTTAGGGTTGATTGCTTGACGAGGCAGTCAAAACGTTGTATGCTAGAGCTACGAAAGATGGCAAAACCGCATTAAGCGGTGTGGAATATGGAGGTTATGCAAAATGGAAATCCGTGAGCAGCTTTACGAAGGCAAGGCCAAGCGCGTATACGCTACCGATGATCCCAGCATGGTTGTAGTCGCTTACAAGGACGATGCCACCGCACTGGATGGTCTCAAGCGCGGCACAATCGCCGGCAAGGGCGTTGTAAACAACCGCATGAGCAACCTGCTTTTCAAGTACCTGTCCGACAACGGCATACCCACCCACTTTGTCGAGGAAATTGACGACCGCCGCACCGTTGTTAAGCACGTAAAGATAGTGCCGCTGGAAGTTATCGTGCGCAATATAGCCGCGGGCAGCTTCTCCAAGCGTTTCGGCGTTGCCGAGGGCACCGATCTTGCCAATCCGACAATCGAGTTCTCCTACAAGAACGACGATCTGCATGATCCGATGATAAACACCTCTCAGGCGCTGGCACTGCGTCTGGCGACCGCCGAGCAGATTGAGACAATACGCACTATGGCTCTGCGCGTAAACGAGCTGCTCAAGGATTACTTCCTTAAGCGCGAATTGATCCTGGTCGACTACAAGCTGGAGTTCGGTCTGTTCGAGGGCAATGTAATACTGGCCGACGAAATTTCGCCCGACACCTGCCGTCTGTGGGATGTACACACCCATGAGAAGCTGGACAAGGATCGCTTCCGTCGCGACATGGGCGGCGTTGAGGACGCATACAGCGAAGTATATCATCGCATGGGTCTGGACAAGTAATACTACTTATGCGGCGCGCGTTTTTAAGCCCACTACCGGCATACGCGCGCCGCGTATCATATACTGCATTACCAAAGGAGTTAATGTATGTCTGACGTATTTGACAATGTTCACGAGGAATGCGGAGTATTCGGCGTATACGATACCGAAGGGCGCAATGTTGCGCCGATGGTATACTACGGTCTGTTCGCCCTGCAGCATCGCGGTCAGGAGAGCTGCGGCATAGCGGTATCCGACAGAGGTGTTGTTTCCTATCATAAGGATATGGGACTCGTGGGCGATGTATTTGCAAAGGAAGAGCTGCACAAGCTGACCGGCGATATCGCGATAGGTCATGTGCGCTACTCTACCACAGGCTCGTCCGTGCGCTCAAATGCGCAGCCGCTCGTTACACATTATGTAAAGGGCTGGCTGGCCGTGGCGCACAACGGCAATCTTATAAACAATAACCAAGTACGCCGCGAGATGATGGATCGCGGTATGATATTCCAGACGTCCGTTGACAGCGAGGTAATATCATACCTAATCGCACAGGCGCGCGTACATACCAAGTCCATAGAAGCCGCCATGCAGGAAGTAATACCGCAACTCAAGGGCGCATATTCGCTCGTAATAATGAGCCCGCGCAAGCTGGTGGCGGTGCGCGATCCGTACGGCTTCCGCCCGCTGTGCATTGGCAAGTGCGGCTCCACGTACATTGTAGCCAGCGAAAGCTGCGCGCTGGACGGCGTAGGTGCCGAGTTCATACGCGATGTTCGCCCGGGCGAAACTATACTGATTGACAAAACCGGTCTGCACACCGTGGCCTGTCAGCCCGCGCCGCATGCTTCACGTTGCATATTCGAATACATATACTTCGCCCGTCCCGACAGCGTACTTGACGGCGTAAGCGTATGCGAGTGGCGTGAGAAGGCCGGTCGCGCGTTGGCCAAGCAGCACCCGGTAGATGCCGACATAGTGTGCGGCGTGCCCGATTCGGGTCTGGATGCCGCTTTGGGATACTCCATGGAGAGCGGCATACCCTACTCCACCGCGTTCGTAAAGAGCAAGTACATCGGTCGCACGTTCATTGCGCCCGACCAGTCCATGCGCGAGCTTGCGGTGCATCTTAAGCTAAACGCGAACAAGTTCCATGTCAAGGGCAAGCGCGTAGTGCTGATAGACGACTCGATTGTGCGCGGCACAACTAGCCGACCCATTATCAAGCAGCTGCGCGACGCGGGCGCGACAGAGGTACACATGCGCGTCACGGCGCCGCCTTTCCGCTATCCCTGCTTCTTTGGCACAAACATACCCGATTCCAACCTATTGGTCGCGTACAACGCAACCGTAGAGGAAGTCGCCAAGAAGATAGGCGTCGATTCGCTAGGGTATCTGTCGCTTGACAGTCTGAGCGAGATAACCGGCTGCGACGATTACTGCACGGGCTGCTTTACCGGCAAGTACAGCATGCCCATACCCGATCCCGAGCCCGAAGACGTTTCCATGCGCCCGATTGAGTAAGTTTGATATTTGTGTGTTTAAAACCCCCGACCTGCGGGTTTAGCCGTGGGTCGGGGGTTTTATTGTCCTAAGAACATTTATGATTTTGTCAGTGCGTCCTTACTACCTAAGCTTCACGCCAACTCTCCGCGCTGCCTCCAGCCAACAACAGGCATACCTTAAGCCCAGCTCGCGCTGCGCGCTTGTCGAAAAGTGCAGCTTATCTCCCCTATCTTTTAGACCGTGTGCACTGACGCACGCGTACTGTAAGGCATGTTCAGACAATTCATGCAGCTGACGATTCACTTCTATATAATAGTCGCATGTCGTAAACTCGCTCAAGAAATCGCCAAGCTCGCCCACAATGACCGGAAGCGGCTGTGCTACGCGATTAAGAGCATTTATCTTTTCGGCAATTGCATACAGGCGCTCTATAAATTCGTCTCGCATGCGCTCGAACCGCTTAGCATACGTGTGCGCTGTTTGAGCATTATCACTGTCGAATTCACCCTGATGCCACAGTATTCCCGAAATACATGCGCCACTCTTTAAGGCATTTTCCGCCTGTTTAAGCGCGTTTTCAAACAGCACGCTACCGCTTTGCCATTCATCCAATGCCGAACCGCCCAACGCGCACGGAATCAAGCCTATGTCGCAGCCGCTGACCATATTTAGGGCAGTGCCGAACGCAATGCCCATGCCGGAACCGGCTATTGACTTGTCGCGCGTGACGGGTTCATGCGCGCGTTCCCAGCCTTCTTCGCGCAGCACTAGCACATGATCGTTATCTATGTCCGGCAAATCGTTAAGTGAACCACGCCCCGCCATATTGGACTGACCCATCATCAAAAAGGCGTTTATCATTTCGTCCTATCCTCCCTATATTGCTTAGGCGTAAGTCCGGTATGTGCCTTGAATGCGCGATAGAACGTGCGCTCGCTGGTGTAGCCGCATGCGGACATTATCGAGTCGATGTCAAGCGACGCATCGTCCAAAAGTCCCTGTGCGCGCTTGACGCGCAAGGCATTTATATATGTGTGCATGCTGCAATTCATGTGGCGCGAAAACGACTTGGATATATAGTACTTATTCATATAGAGCGCGCGTGCCATTCCGTCAAGCGATTTTTCGCTTGAGAGATTGTTATCGATATACGCCAGCCCCTTATGCAGCGTATCGGGGTTATCTTGATTATTGTTCGGAACCAAATCCATGCCCGCCATGAGCCTGCCGGACGCGATTATGGCATATGCGCGTTTGAGCGAGGGCGGCATATCGGGTTCGTTTACCATGCGATCCAGCGCAAGCGGCACATCCGGGTGCACCTTATCGGCGCTTATGAACGGGCTTTTGCAGACCACATGGCTGAACTCCTCGCCGGTCTTGCCCAGGCGCGCCGGGTCGATTATGCCCATGTAATACAGACTGCCGCAGTCGAGCGCGCGATAACTATGCACGCGGTTGGGCCAGCACAGCGCGGCTTCGCCCGGCATGAGTGTATGCGTTTCGCCCTCAACGGTCATTTCGCCCGAGCCGCTTATTACGTATATCATCTCGATCTGGCTATGCAGGTGCGGTATAAAGCTGAGTGACTTTGTATATGTGGCAATTATAGCCTCGTCATGCCTTTGAACGAAAAAGTCGATACTCACTCAAATCTGCCTCCCCTGCGTTTCGCTGTACCTATATAATACCACACCGTATGCCGCCTTTAAAGTGCAATTTGCTCAAATGATGCCAATATTTGGCAGTAAGTTTGTTGTCTTATGACATGCTTTTTTGAGAAGAGTGTGATACTATGATGTTAAATAAGTGT
>CAYTOU010000009.1:0-22472 GCA_964439295.1 uncultured Oscillospiraceae bacterium | reverse complement strand
CGCGAAGGTGGCCGCACCGTTGGTTCCGGCGTTGTTACCAAGGTTATAGAGTAATAAATAGCCCCAAAGGCTACTGCAGAGCCGCACATTGCGTGCGGCTCTGTTTTCTATTATTTAGGAAGAAACCTGCTTTACGAAAAGCGACCCAAATGGTCTTAATCGAAAAATAACATCGGAGTTTCGCCACAATTAACACTAAAACGGGCAATTCACTTGCGCAGTGGGGGATCACATGGTATAATATTCAAGTCTGCGCGGGATGACCATGCCCGTGTGGGCACAGGGATGAACCGGAAGGTTGCGGCGTTACGCCGGTAATTTCCGGGGACCAGTCCGCAAGATCGGACGACAGGAATTCATGTCAGGCGTTTAAACATCGAGGAAGTATGCCTCGATGTGGGTAAAGGTAATGGACACACCCGGAAGCGTTTACATGGGTTTCAACTAAGGAGGAAAGAAAATGGCTTCTCAGAAGATCCGCATCAAGCTCAAGGCTTACGAGCACAACGTTATCGACCAGTCGGCCGAGCGCATTGTCGAAGCCGCCAAGCGCACCGGCGCTCGCGTATCGGGCCCCATCCCGCTCCCCACGGAGAAGGAAGTTGTGACCATACTGCGTGCGACGCACAAGTACAAGGATTCCCGCGAACAGTTTGAGCAGCGCACTCATAAGCGCCTGATCGACATACTCAGCCCCTCGCCCCGCACGGTTGACGCTCTGACCAAGCTTGACCTGCCGGCCGGTGTTGAGATCGAAATCAAGCTGTAATGCGTCCTAAGCAATTCAGGAGGGAAGAACATGAAAAAGGCAATTCTCGGTAAGAAGATCGGCATGACGCAGGTTTTCCTTGATGACGGCCGCGTCGCCCCGGTCACCGTCGTATTGGCCGGTCCCTGCACTGTAGTGCAGAAGAAGACGGTTGAGACTGACGGTTACGAAGCTGTTCAGGTCGGTTTCGGCGAGCTTACGGAAACGCGAGCGAAGAAACTGAAGAACAAACCCGAGCTCGGCCATTTCAAGAAAGCCGGTGTTGAGCCGACCCGCGTACTGCGCGAGTTCCGCCTCGACGACATCAGCTCTATCGAAGTAGGCCAGAAGCTCACCGTTGAAGCATTCAGCGCGGGCGATCGCGTTGACGTGTCCGGCATAAGCAAGGGCCACGGCTTCTCGGGTGTCGTGCAGCGCTGGAACCAGCATACCGGTCCTATGCAGCACGGTTCTAAGTACCATCGCGGCGTGGGCTCCATGAGCGCTAACTCCGATCCCTCTCGCGTGTTCAAGAATAAGCACATGCCTGGTCAATACGGCCATGAGAACGTAACCGTACTCAATCTCGAAGTGGTTCGTGTTGATGCCGAGCGTAACCTGCTGCTGATCCGCGGCGCGCTGCCCGGCGCAAACGGCGCAACGCTCGTGATCCGCGACTCGGTTAAGGCTTGACATAATTTCCCGGAAGGAGGAACACGATAAATGGCTAAAGTAGCTCTTTACAATATGAAGGGCGCTGCTGTGGGCGAGATTGAGCTGTCGGACAATACGTTCGGCGTTCAGGTAAATGAAAGCGCCATGCACCTGGTAGTGCGTGCGCAGCTTAACGCACAGCGCCAGGGCACCCAGAGTGCCAAGACCCGCACCGAAGTCCGCGGCGGCGGTCGCAAGATCTATCGCCAGAAGGGCACCGGTAATGCGCGCCATCACGGCAATCGCGCACCTCAGTTCAAGCACGGCGGCGTAGTATTCGCGCCCAAGCCCCGCGATTACCACATCTGCGTACCGCGCAAGGTTCGCCGTCTGGCGATGAAGAGCGCCCTGACCAGCAAGGTTCTGGACGGCTCCATCATCGTACTGGACAGCCTGACCCTTTCCGAGGGCAAGACCAAGCTCATGGCTGAAGTCATGAAGAACCTGGGCAGCCCCCGCAAGGCACTTGTCGTTATGCCCGCACGCGACGAAAACGTCGTACGCGCCAGCAACAACCTGGTCGGCGTAAAGACCGCTTCCGTCAACACCATCAACGTGCTTGACATACTGAACTATGACAAGTTCATCATCACTCAGGAAGCCGTAAAGCTCGTCGAGGAGGTGTACCAATAATGAAAGATGTACACGATCTGATCATTCGTCCGGTACTGACCGAGAAGAGCTATGACGCCATGGCTGATCGCAAGTACGCGTTCGAAGTGGCTATCAGCGCCAACAAGATCGAAATCAAGAACGCTATAGAGTCCATCTTCGGCGTAAAAGTAGCGCGCGTCAACACCATGCGCACCATGGGCAAGATGAAGCGCCAGGGCCGCACTCAGGGTCGCACCCCCGAGGTTAAGAAGGCCTATGTTACCCTGACTGAAGACTCCAAGACCATCGAGTTCTTCGAGGGCATGGCTCAGTAATCTTGCGATTGCAGAGCCTCCGAGCTGACAATATTCCGGTATTATAGCACCGGAACACCTGCCGTGAGGTAGGCGAATTAAGGAGGATATTTTAAATGGGTATTCGCGTTTATAAGCCGACATCCGCCGCAAGGCGCTTTACGTCGGTTCTGACCTTTGAGGAGCTGACCAAGAAGGCTCCCGAAAAGTCCTTGCTTGCTCCCATTAAGAAGCATGCGGGCCGCAACTTCAGCGGTAAGATTTCCGTTCGTCATCAGGGCGGCGGCAATCGTCGTAAGTATCGTATAATCGACTTCAAGCGCAACAAGGACAACATACCTGCCAATGTTGTTGCTATCGAGTACGATCCTAACCGCTCCGCGTTCATCGCTCTGCTGGTTTACGCCGACGGCGAAAAGCGCTACATACTGGCGCCTCTTGGCCTGAAGGTCGGTGACACCGTTGTATCCGGTGCCGATGCCGATATTAAGCCCGGCAACTGCCTGCCCATCGCCAACATCCCGCTTGGTACCTTGATCCACAACATCGAGATCAAGCCCGGCAAGGGTGGCCAGATGGTTCGTTCGGCCGGTAACGCCGCACAGCTGATGGCTAAGGAAAACGGTGTTGCTCAGGTTCGTCTGCCCTCCGGCGAAGTTCGCAAGGTTGCGCTCAACGCCCGTGCTACCATCGGCAGCGTAGGCAACAGCGACCACGAGAACGTTCGTCTCGGTAAGGCCGGCCGTGTACGTCACATGGGCATTCGCCCCTCTGTCCGCGGCGTTGTCATGAACCCCTGCGATCACCCGCACGGCGGCGGCGAGGGCAAGAGCCCCGTTGGTATGCCTGCTCCCATGTCTCCTTGGGGCAAGCCCACTCAGGGCGTCAAGACCCGCAAGCACAAGAAGTATTCCGACAAGCTCATCGTCAAGCGCGCCGGCAAGAAGTAATCTTGCCCGCGCCATGGCGCATAAAGCCGCTTAAAGCGGCATGAGCTTATCAAAATCTGGGGTAGGCTTTAAAGCCGCCCGCCCTAAATGGGCAAGTCAAGGAAGGAGAGCCTGACATAAATGAGCAGATCCATTAAAAAGGGACCTTTTGTGCAGGAAGCCCTTCTCAAGCGCGTTAAGGAAATGAATGCGAACAATGAGAAGAAAGTGCTCAAGACCTGGTCGCGTTCGTCCACGATATTCCCGGATTTCGTGGGCCACACGATCGCTGTGCACGATGGGCGTAAGCACGTTCCGGTATATGTAACTGAAGACATGGTAGGTCACAAACTCGGCGAGTTCGCCCCCACCCGCACCTTCCGCGGCCATGCCGGCGAAAAGGCTGCGGCTCGCAAGTAACGGAAGGAGTGAAAGTATGGCAACTCGGATGAAGACAAAAGCCGCGGCGCATCAGGCGAACCGCGACATGCGCCCCAAGGCTCACGCGCGCTATATCCGCATCTCCTCCCGCAAGTGCAAGATCGTTCTCGATCTGATCCGCGGCAAGAGTGTGGACGAGGCGCTCGCGATACTGATGTACACGCCCAAGTCGGCTGCTCCCGTGCTGGAGAAGCTGCTCCGCTCGGCAATCGCTAATGCCGAGAACAACCTGAACATGGATCGTGGCAGCCTTTACGTAGCTGAGGTCTACGCTAACCAGGGCCCGACGCTCAAGCGTTATCGCCCCAAGGCACGCGGAAGCGCGACGCAGATTCTCAAGCGCACCAGCCACCTGACCATCATCCTGGATCAGGCCAAGTAACGGAGGAGGTAAGCAAATGGGCCAGAAAGTTAATCCGCACGGCGCTCGCGTTGGTGTCATCCTCGACTGGAGCACCAAGTGGTATGCCGAAAAGAAGGATTTTTCCGATAATCTGGTGGAAGACTACCAGCTGCGCAAGATGCTTAAGGAAAAGCTCGCCGCTGCCGGTATCGCTGACATCATTATTGAGCGCAGCACGGGCAAGCTGACCGTGACCATCAACACCGCTAAGCCCGGTATCGTAATCGGACGCGGCGGCAAGGATGTTGAAGCGATCAAGAAGCAGATCGAGACCATGACCGGCAAGACCTGCTCGCTGAACATCGTCGAGGTTAAGAGCCCCGATACCTGCGCACAGCTGGTTGCCGAGAACATCGCTCAGCAGCTGGAAAAGCGTGTATCGTTCCGCCGCGCTATGAAGCAGGTTCTTTCCCGCGCGACCAAGGCGGGTGCAAAGGGTATCAAGACCAAGGTATCCGGTCGTCTGGGCGGTGCTGAAATAGCACGCAGCGAAGGCTACCACGATGGTTCCATACCGCTGCAGACTCTGCGCGCAAACATTGATTATGGATTCGCTGAAGCGCACACCGGCTACGGCCGTATCGGCGTTAAGGTTTGGATCTACAAGGGACAGGTGCTGCCCAAGACTAAAAAGCCGCTTCCTGTCAAGGCAGAAGGAGGAAGATAAGCCATGTTGATGCCCAAGAGAGTAAAGCGCCGCAAGGTTATGCGCGGCCGCATGAAGGGCAAGGCCCAGCGCGGCAATTTCCTGGCTTACGGCGATTATGGTATAGTGGCGCAGCAGCCCGGTTGGATAACCTCCAACCAGATTGAAGCCAGCCGTATCGCGATGACCCGTTTCATCAAGCGTGGCGGTCAGGTTTGGATCAAGATTTTCCCGGATAAGCCCATCACCGAGAAGCCTGCTGAGACCCGAATGGGTTCCGGTAAGGGCTCGCCCGAGTACTGGGTCGCGGTTGTAAAGCCCGGCCGTGTGCTCTTCGAGATGAAGGACGTTTCCGAAGCCGATGCACGCGAAGCGCTGCGTCTGGCCGCTCACAAACTCCCGATTAAGACCAAGTTCATCAAGAGGGAGAATATCACAGAAGCGGGTGGTGAGGGTTAATGAAAGCTAAAGAGCTGATGGAAAAGACTACGCCCGAGCTTAACGAGCAGATTAAGGAACTGAAGGCCGAACTGTTCAACCTTCGCTTCCAGCTGGCCACCGGGCAGCTTCAAAACACCATGGCGATAACCGAGTGCAAGCGCAACATCGCTCGCGCAAAGACTATCGTACGCGATCGTGAATTGAAGGCACAGGCCTGATGGAAGGAAAGGAGGCTCGTCAAGTGTCCGAGCAGAGAGGTAATCGCAAGACCCGCGTAGGCATCGTCGTCTCCGACAAGATGGACAAGACCATCGTCGTGGCGATCCGCGAGCGCGTTCAGCACAGCCTGTACGGCAAGATATTGAACCGCACGGTAAAGTTCAAGGCTCATGATGAGAACAACGAGTGCGGTATCGGCGATAAGGTGCGCGTGATGGAGACCCGTCCGCTTTCCAAGGATAAGCATTGGAGACTGGTCGAGATAATCGAGAAGGCTAAGTAAGCCTAAAGCACCATTTAACATGCCCGATATCCGGAGACGTAAGTTAAATGCGAGCGTCTGCCGGGGTACCGCGTATTTTGTGCGGTGCCAAGCATAAGGAGGGACAAACGTAAATGATTCAACCGCAAACGCGTTTGAAAGTGGCCGACAACACAGGGGCCAAGGAAATCATGTGCTTCCGCGTTCTGGGCGGTTCGTTCCGTCAGAGCGGTAGCGTTGGCGACGTCATAGTTGCGTCCGTTAAGACGGCGACACCCGGCGGCGTTGTAAAGAAGGGTGACGTTGTAAAGGCGGTTATAGTGCGTACTCATAAGCAGTATCGCCGTCCCGACGGTTCCTACATTCGTTTCGACGATAACGCGGCCGTCATAATCAATGATCAGAAGCAGCCCAGGGGCACCCGCATATTCGGACCCGTGGCCCGCGAACTGCGCGACAAGGACTACATGAAGATTGTATCCCTTGCGCCCGAAGTGCTGTAAGGAGGTGCCGCAAGTTATGAACGCTAAGAAGAAGATGGGCATCAAGACCGGCGACACCGTTGTAGTTATAACCGGTAAGCAGGCTCCTGCCACCGTTGATGGCAAGGTCAAGTACACTACCGGCAAGGTCACCAAGGCTTTCCCGGCGACCGGCCGTGTAATCGTTGAAGGCGTTAACATGGTTACCTGCCACCAGAAGCCCCGCGGACAGGGCATGCCGGGCGGCATAATCCATAAGGAAGCGCCCATCGACGCGAGCAATGTAATGCTGCTGTGCTCTAAGTGCAACAAGCCTACGCGCATAGCATATAAAGTTCTCGAAGATGGCACGAAGGTTCGCTACTGCAAGAAGTGCAATGCGACCTTCGAGAAGTGATCGAGAAGGAGGTAAAGCACAGTGGCAAGACTTAAGGATAAGTACCTAAGTGAAGTAGCACCGGCGCTGAAGCAGAAGTTCGGCTATACGAACGTCATGCAGATCCCGCGCCTTGAGAAGATTGTCATCAACATGGGTCTGGGCGATTGCAAGGACAACGCCAAGTCCATGGAGATCGCCGTCGGCGAGCTGGCGACCATAGCCGGTCAGAAGCCGCTCGTAACCAAGGCCAAGAAGTCCATCGCAAACTTCAAGGTTCGCGAGGGCATGAATGTTGGTGCAAAGGTAACCCTGCGCGGTGAGCGCATGTATGAATTCACCGATAAGCTGGTTTCGATCGCTCTGCCCCGTGTACGCGACTTCCACGGCGTATCGGCCAAGGCTTTCGACGGCCGCGGCAACTATGCTCTGGGTGTCCGTGAGCAGCTGATCTTCCCCGAAATCGAGTACGATAAGATCGAAAAGATCCGCGGTATGGAAATGATCTTCGTTACCACCGCTAAGACCGATGAGGAAGCTAAGGAACTGCTTCGCCTGCTGGGCATGCCGTTCGCTCAGGCGTAATATAGGAGGTAGAACAAAGTGGCTAAGACTAGCATGAAGATCAAGCAGCAGAGGACGCCCAAGTTCTCCACCCGTGCGTATACGCGTTGCCGTATCTGCGGCCGCCCGCACTCTGTCTTGAGGAAATATGGCATCTGCCGCGTCTGCTTCCGTGAGCTGGCCTACAAGGGTCAGATCCCGGGTGTCAGAAAGGCCAGCTGGTAATAGGGTTTTACGGAAGGAGGTTACAACATGCTCGTAAACGATCCCATAGCAGATATGCTTACTCGCATCCGCAACGCCCAGATTGCCAAGCATGACCAGGTCACGCTGCCCGCTTCCAACATGAAGAAGGCGATTGCGAAGATTCTCTTTGATGAGGGCTATATTAAGAATTATGAGCTGATCGACGATGGTCTCTCCGGCCAGATCAAGATCACTCTCAAGTACACGCAGGGCAAGAGCTCTACCGTCATTCAGGGCCTCAAGCGCATTTCCAAGCCGGGTCTGCGCGTATACGCCCCGTCCGACGCACTGCCCAAGGTACTGGGCGGTCTGGGCATCGCTATTATATCGACGTCCAAGGGTGTTATGACCGATAAGGACGCCCGCAAAGAAGGCGTAGGCGGCGAAGTACTGGCTTACGTCTGGTAATAGCCCCGAGCATAAACGCTAATAAGCACGAACTTTGGAGGTGCACATATGTCTCGTATAGGCAGACTTCCGATCACAGTGCCCGCGGGCGTTACCGTGACCATAGCGGATGACAATACCGTAACGGTCAAGGGCCCCAAGGGTCAGTTGAGCCAGAAGGTAAATCCCGATATAACCATATCCCAGGAAGGCAACATGATTCACGTTGCTCGTCCTTCGGATGATAAGAACCATCGCGCCCTGCACGGTCTGTACAGGAGCCTGATCCACAACATGGTTGTGGGCGTAACTGAAGGTTTCAGCAAGGGCCTGACCATGGAAGGTGTCGGCTACCGCGCACAGATCGAGGGCACTACCCTCGTACTGACCGTTGGCTACTCCCATCCGGTTAAGTTCGAAGCTAAGGACGGAATTTCGTTTGAAACTCCCGCCCAGAACCGCATCACTATTAAGGGCATAGACAAGCAAAAGGTTGGCGCAGTTGCTGCCGATATCCGCGACGTCCGCAGGCCCGAACCTTACCTGGGCAAGGGTATCCGTTATGATGACGAGCATATCCGCCGCAAGGAAGGTAAGTCTGGTAAGAAGTAAGAAAGGGAGTGAACGCTTATGTTTACAAAGCGGGATCGTAATGAAATCCGCAGGATACGTCACGAGCGTGTCCGTAAAAAGATCAGCGGCACGCCCGAGCGTCCTCGCCTGTGCGTATACCGCAGCCTGAATCACATCTATGCTCAGGTCATAGATGATGTTGCCGGCAACACGCTTGTTTCCGCTTCCACGCTGGATCCCCAGCTCAAGGACAAGCTCAGCGAGGTCGATAAGAAGGGCGCTTCCAAGCTGGTTGGCCAGCTGGTAGCCGAGCGCGCCAAGGCAAAGGGCATAACCACTGTTGTGTTCGACCGCGGCGGCTATATTTACACCGGCCGCGTTAAGGAAGTCGCCGATGGCGCACGCGACGGCGGGCTGGACTTCTAAGCTGAGAAGGAGGAAGATGGGATGCAACGCTACGAACAGGCTAGCGAATTCCAGGAAAAGATGGTAGCCGTAAATCGCGTTACCAAGGTCGTTAAGGGCGGTCGTAACTTCCGCTTTGCGGCTCTGATGGTAGTCGGCGATGGCGCGGGCCGTATCGGCACCGGCATCGGCAAGGCCGTTGAAATTCCTGAGGCTATTCGCAAGGGCGTCGATGACGCAAAGAAGCATTTGATCACTGTGCCGCTGAAGGGCACTACGCTGCCGCATGAGACCGTCGGCCTCTACGGCACCACCAAGGTTGTACTGATGCCCGCTCCCGAAGGTACCGGCGTTATCGCCGGCGGCGCGGTGCGTGCTGTACTGGAGCTGGTGGGCGTAAAGGATATCCGTACTAAGTCCTACGGTTCCAATAACCCCATTAACATGGTTAAGGCTACTCTGCAGGGTCTGAGCCAGCTGCGCAGCATCGAAGAAGTTGCGCGCCTTCGCGGCAAGTCCGTCGAAGAGCTGTTGGGCTAAGGGGGTAATGGATATGAAACTTAAGATAACGCTCAAAAAGTCGACTATCGCTTGCCTGGAAAACCAGATCAAGACCGTTGAGGCTCTGGGTCTGCACAAGATCCATCAGTCCGTGATACACGAGGATACCCCCGTTATCCGCGGCATGATCTTCAAGGTAAAGCACATGGTCGATGTAGAAGAGATTGCGTAAGGAGGTCAACGAATGAAACTGCATGAACTGAAACCCGCAATCGGATCCACCACGGCTCCGAAGCGCCTGGGGCGCGGCGTTGGTTCGGGCTTGGGCAAGACCTCCGGCAAGGGCCACAAGGGTGCCAAGGCGCGTTCCGGCGGCGGTAAGCGTCCGGGATTCGAAGGCGGCCAGATGCCGCTCGTCCGCTTGCTGCCTAAGCGCGGATTCTATAACAAGTTCGCTACGGTGTACACTGCTGTAAATGTGGACAAGCTCGAGGTATTCGAAGACGGTGCTGTTGTCAACACTGAGGCGCTGATCAGGGCAGGTATCATCAAAAAGGAAAACGACGGCGTTAAGATCATGGGCAACGGTGAACTGACCAAGAAGCTGACTGTACAGGCGGCCAAATTCACCAAGTCCGCGCAAGAAAAGATTGAGGCGGTAGGTGGGAAAGCCGAGGTGATCTGACATGTGGGAAACCCTGCGTAACGCGTGGAAAATACAGGATCTCCGTAAGAAGATCATTTACACGGTTGGTATGCTGCTGGTTTACAGATTGCTCTGCTACGTCCCGACTCCGGGCGTAGACCTCCAGGCCGTTTCCTCGGCCATGAGCAACTACTCACTTCTCGGATTCATTGATTCGATAACCGGTTCGAATCTTTCCAACTACACCATCATGGCGATGGGCATAACCCCGTACATTAACTCCTCGATTATCATGCAGCTGCTTGCTGTAGCTATTCCCAAGTTGGAAGAGCTACAGAAGCAGGGCGAAGAAGGCCGCAAGAAGATCGCTCAGATCACTCGTTACGTAACGATTGGTTTGGGCTTCCTGCAGGCCGTGGGTATCACGGTAGGTATGAAGGCTGCTTCGGGCGCCTTCTCCTACATTACAATCGGCGTCTGCCTGGCAGCCGGTACCGCGCTGGCCATGTGGATCGGCGAGCGTATTAACGAAAAGGGTCTGGGCAACGGCGTATCGCTGTTGATCTTCGCGGGTATTATCTCGCGTATCGGACCGCAGATCGTGAACTCCATCGCCTCTATTGCTAACGGCACCATGAATGTGCTGAGCTTCCTGCTGATAGTTGTCGGTTCTCTTGCGATGGTCGTGGCCGTTGTGTTCGTCGATCAGGGCGAGCGCCGCGTTCCCGTCCAGTACGCCAAGCGTATGGTTGGCCGCAAGATGTACGGTGGTCAGTCCACCCACATCCCGATGCGCGTTAACTCCTCCGGCGTTATGCCGCTGATTTTCGCGTCTGCTCTTATGCAGTTCCCCGGCACGATACTGGCTATGGTTCCTGCCTGGACCGAGGCTAACACCTGGTGGCAGGTACACTTTAGCTACACTACCTGGCCGTATCAGCTGATATTTGCTCTGCTGATAATTGCATTCTCGTTCTTCTACAACACGATCTCGTTCAACCCGATCGATATGTCCAAGAACCTGCAGCAGAACGGTGGTATGATCCCCGGCATCCGCCAGGGCAAGCCCACCAGCGACTATCTGGCACGCATTTCCCGCCGCATTACACTGTTCGGCGCTCTGTTCTTGGCTGTGCTGGCCGTTGTGCCTACGCTGCTGGCTGCGCTGTGCGGTGTATCCATTCCCTTCGGTGCTTCCTCGCTGCTGATAGCGGTAAGCGTTGCACTGGAGACCACGCGTCAGCTGGAAAGCCAGATGTTGATGCGTCACTACAAAGGATTCCTTAAGTAATTATCGGAGGACGAGCGGGCAGTGAGGATTTAATCCGACACTGCTTGCCTGTCCGCCGGTTATATGCGTTAATATGGAGGTGCAGTCTATGAAGCTCGTATTTTTGGGACCTCCCGGTGCGGGTAAGGGTACTCAGGCCGATATGGTCTGCGCTGAAATGAAGATACCGCACATATCCACCGGTGACCTGCTCAGGACGGCCATTCGCAATCAGACTCCGGTCGGAATAAGCGCCAAGTCCTATATAGACAAGGGTCAGCTGGTTCCCGACAGCGTCGTTATCGATATGGTTAAGGAGCGTTTGGCCAAGGACGATTGCCAGCAGGCGGGCTTCCTTCTGGATGGCTTCCCGCGCACAATCGAACAGGCCGATGCGCTGAGCGGTATTACTTCTCTGGACGCGGTAATAGATATTGAGGTGCCCGATGAGCACCTCGTGCACAGGCTTTCAGGCAGGCGCGTGTGCGGCAAGTGCTCCGGCACGTACCATGTCTCTACGCTTGATGGCGAGGATTGCCCTAAGTGCGGCACTAAGTTGACGCAGAGGGCGGACGATGCTCCGGAAACGGTGCTCAGCCGCCTTGAAGTGTATCACAAGCAAACGGCACCGCTTATAGAGTACTATAAGAATAAGGGCCTGCTTGCAGAGGTTGACGGCGCACAGCCTCTTGAAACAGTAAAATCGTCGATAATGAGCGCATTGGAGCAGAAGCGATGATAACCCTTAAGAACGAATCGCAGATTGAAAAGATGCGTGTCGCAGGCAAAATGCTGTACGACGTGCTCTGTGAATTAAGGCAGCAGATCAAGCCGGGAGTAACTACCATTCATCTGGACGCCATGGCAAACAAGCTGATTACCAAGATGGGCGCTAAGCCCACATTCTTGGGCGTGGAAGGGCTGTATACGCCCTACCCGTACACGACTTGCTGCTCGGTGGACGATATGATCGTGCACGGCTTTCCGAATGATAAGCCGCTCGAGGAAGGTCAGATACTGTCGGTGGACTGCGGACTTGTATATCAGGGCTGGCAGTCGGATAGCGCATTTACCGCCGGCGTAGGTCAGATCGACGATGCGAAAAGGCAGCTGATAGAGGTTACCGAGCAATGCTTCTGGCATGCTTTTAAGGCCGCTAAAGTAGGTAACAGACTTGGCGATATCGCAAGCGCCGTGCAGACCCATGCCGAGGCACACGGATACGGAGTAATCCGCGATATGTGCGGTCACGGCATAGGCAGGGAGATGCATGAGGATCCTTCGGTGCCCAATTTCGGGCACGCCGGTCACGGACTCAAGCTGAGGAACGGCATGACTATTGCCATTGAACCCATGATTGCCATGGGCGATTGGCGCGGCACGACCGATCCGGACGGCTGGGGTTACCGCACGGCGGATCACAGCGTCTGCTCACATTACGAGCACACGATAGCGATCTTGGACGATGGTCCTCAGGTGCTTTCAATGCCCGAGGCCGAAGTGAAAAAGGCGCTTGAAAGGGAGGGCTAATCGTTTGAATAAACCTCCCATACAGCTCGGCAGTGTAGTTCTTTCCCGCGCGGGGCGCGACAATGGCAGATACTTTGTCGTGGTTGGACAGGCGGATGATGAGCATGTCTATTTGGCGGATGGTGCGCTTAGAAAAGTCGCATCGCCCAAGAAAAAGAAGCTCAAGCATCTTAAGGTCAAGCCCGCGTGCATGAGCGAAATTCATGAGAAACTTGATAAGGGCGAAGATATTCAGGACGCCCATATACGCAAGTTTTTAGCTTCAAACGGCTTTGTGCCGTGTGACAAGCAGGAGGAGTGATATTTTGTCCAAGGCCGATAATATCGAAGTCGACGGCGTTGTAACCGAAGCTTTCCCCAACGCAATGTTTGAGGTTGAGCTGTCCAACGGACATAAGATACTGGCCCATGTGTCGGGCAAGATGCGCATGAACTTCATACGCATATATCCCGGCGATAAGGTTACTGTGGAGCTTTCTCCCTACGATCTTACGCGCGGCAGGATCACCTGGCGCAGCAAGGGCTGATTACACCACGATCTTAAAGGAGCCTAAAAGCTTCTTTATGATGATAAAGTAAGGAGGAATTCGCGTGAAAGTAAGGCCTTCCGTAAAGCCGATGTGCGAAAAGTGCAAGATCATCAAGCGCAAGGGCCGCGTAATGGTCATCTGCGAAAATCCCAAGCATAAGCAGAAGCAGGGCTAAGTCGTTTAGTAGACTTTCGCTTACTTAAACAATATGCGCTTTACGCCACGCGGTGGGACTAAAAGCAGGCGGATAAGATTCGACTGCATAAGTGTCTGCTGCATGGCGAAAAGTGCGTTATTGGCTAAGTTGAGAAAAAGTTTGCGAAACGCATGAAACCAAGAAGGATTTTTTGTAAAAACTATCCTTCAAAGTCACTATAAATAACCCTACCTAAACGTACATGTCACTTTTGAATGCTATAATAGGCAAGCTTGAGCGATATTTACATATGGTACGGTTCAAGCAGAATCTTGGAGGTGTGCAAAACAGATGGCACGTATTTCTGGTGTAGACCTGCCTCGCGAGAAGCGCATCGAGATCGGACTTACCTATATCTATGGTATAGGTCGTGCGGTTTCCAATGAGATCCTCGCCGCTACCGGCATCAATCCTGACACCCGTGTCAAGGACCTGACTGAGTCCGATGTAAGCAAGCTGCGTGAGTACATCGATCACAATCTCAAGGTAGAGGGTGACCTCCGCCGTGAGGTATCGCTGAACATCAAGCGCTTGATGGAAATCGGCTGCTATCGCGGTCTGCGTCATCGCCGCGGTCTGCCTGTTCGTGGTCAGAACACGAAGCAGAACGCTCGTACGCGCAAGGGCCCGAAGAAGCAGGTCGCCGGCAAGAAGAAGGACGCTAAGTAATATCTTTTTGGCATCCGGTGAATCTTTCTATACGGCGGGTGCCGTATAGGAACGTTGCAAGCCCTCCGGCTCTATGCGCCGCCGTGCGCAAATGAGACCGGCCGGGGAAAATGGCGTCAGGGTCAATGACCCATGACGGATGATTGCACGAGAAGGCATGCCCGAATGCGTTTTCAAAAGCGATTTTGATGACGAAGTTTGCCGGTTTGTTTTCTTGACTGCAAATTAGTAGGAGGGACACAAATGGCTAAGGCGAAGCTGAAGAAGGTTACGCGCAAGCGCCGTGAAAAAAAGCTCGTTGAGCGCGGCGCCGCACATATCCGCTCTTCCTTTAATAACACCATTGTTACTATAACCGATCCCGCGGGCAACGCGCTGAGCTGGTCTTCTTCCGGCGGATTGAACTTCCGCGGTAGCAAGAAGTCCACGCCTTTCGCGGCGCAGATGGCTGCTGAGACTGCAGCAAAGGCCGCGATGGAATTCGGTCTGAAGACCGTTGAAGTCTATGTCAAGGGCCCCGGTTCCGGACGTGAAGCGGCTATCCGCTCGCTGCAGGCCGCGGGACTTGAGGTTTCCATGATTAAGGACGTGACGCCGATCCCGCATAATGGTTGCCGTCCGCCCAAGCGCAGAAGAGTGTAATTCGAGGAGGTTTACAGTTATGGCTAGATATACAGGTCCCGTTTGCCGGCTGTGCCGTCGCGAAGGCACCAAGCTCTTCCTCAAAGGCGACCGTTGCTATGGCCCGATGTGCGCGTGCAATCGCCGTGCCGCGTCGGTAGGCGGCGGTGAGCGCGGCGGCCGCGGTGCTTCCGCAGAGCGTCGCCCCACCACTCCCGGTGAGCATGGTCAGGCGAGGGCTAGGAAGCAGAGCGAGTATGGCATGCAGCTTCGTGAAAAGCAGAAGGCACGCCGCACCTACGGCATGATGGAAGGTCAGTTCAAGCGCACGTTCGGTCGTGCCGAGCGTATGAAGGGCATCACCGGTGAAAACCTGCTGATTCTCCTTGAGCTGCGTCTGGACAACGTCATCTACCGTCTGGGTTTGGCTTCCAGCCGTGCGCAGGCACGTCAGCTGGTTCTGCATGGTCATTTCCGTGTAAATGGCAAAAAGGTTACCATACCTTCCTATCAGGTGAAGGCGGACGACGAGATCACACTGCGTACCCGCAGCCAGGAAATCGAGCATTTCAAGGCGCTGCGTGAGGGCACCGGTCGCGTTGTTCCCAAGTGGCTGAGCCTGGACGCCGAAAATTTGAAAGCCAAGGTTGTGGCGCTGCCCGTGCGCGAGGATATCGATGTCTCGCTGCAGGAGCACCTCATCGTCGAGCTCTATTCTCGTTGATGATACCCGCTTTCGCGGTAGCCCCAGCTCGCACCGTGCTATTGAGGAGGGTTTGCTGAATGATCGAAATCGAGAAGCCGAGAATCGAGCGCGTAGAGGTTGGCGAGGGTGGGCGTTATGCCAAATTCGCCATAGAGCCGCTGGAGCGAGGTTTTGGCCAGACGTTGGGAAATTCACTGCGCCGCGTACTGCTGTCGTCACTGCCCGGAGTGGCCGTGTCGTCATGCAAGATAGAGGGCGTGCAGCATGAGTTCTCCACCGTGCCGGGCGTCAAGGAAGATGTATCCGAGATTATTCTTAACCTTAAGAATATATCGGCTGTGCTTCATAGCGACGGCCCCAAGCTGGTCACAATAGACGCGAGCGGTGAGTGCGATGTTACTGCCGGCGATATCAAGTGCGATGAGGAAGTCGAAATCGTCAATCCCGATCTGCATATTGCGACGTTGAATTCCGATGCGCATTTGCAGATGCAGATTACGCTCGAAAAGGGCAGGGGCTATGTGGTCGCAGACCGCAATAAGACTCCTAACATGCCCATCGGCGTAATACCTGTGGATTCGATTTTCACCCCCATCCGCAAGGTTAACTATACGGTCGAGAACACCCGCGTAGGTCAGATAACTGACTACGATAAGCTGACTCTGGAAGTATGGACCGATGGTTCCATCGCACCCGATGAAGCTACAAGCCTGGCGGCTAAGATACTTAACAGCCACCTGCTCTTGTTCGTAAACCTGACCGACAATGTGCCCACCGTCGACTTGACGCCCGCACAGGACGACAAGCAGGAGAAGGTTCTGGAGATGACAATCGAGGAACTGGATCTGAGCGTGCGCGCATACAATTGCCTGAAGCGTGCCGGTATAAACACCGTGGCCGAACTGGTTCAGCGCAACCAGGAGGACATGATGAAGGTTCGCAACCTGGGCAAGAAGTCGCTTGAAGAGGTTGAACAGAAGCTCATGGCTCTGGGTCTTAACCTGAGGGCGAATGACGAATAATACCGGATTTTGCCGGTTTACAGTTTGCGCCGGATTGCTGCGGCGCAGCGCGTCCGGAACGCCGGGTGCGCAAGAAATAAAGGAGGAGTAACCCATGGCCAATCGCAAGCTTAGCAGGCCGTCGGATCAGCGTCAGGCTTTGCTGCGCAACCAGGTGACCAACTTCATCTGGAACGGCAAAATCGAGACCACGCTCCAGCGTGCCAAAGAGGTAAGCTCCATTGCCGAAAAGCTGATTACGCTGGCCGTTCGCGAATGCGACAATACCGTTGAGCTGACCAAGACGGTCAACAACGATAAGGGTCAGACCGTAGAACTCACGCTGACGAACGATAAGCCCTCCAAGCTGGCTGCTCGTCGTCACATGATGTCTTACCTGTATAATATGCCCATGCCCAAGAACGAAAAGGAGAGCAAGGGCGAGTACAAAGAGCGCACCAAGGAGATCAACAATCCCGTGGTTGAGAAGCTCATGCGTGAAATCGGCCCCAAGTATAAGGCCCGCAAGGCTGAAAAGGGCATTGGCGGCGGCTACACCCGCATCGTCAAGATCGGCCCCCGTCGCGGCGATGCTGCCGAGATGGTAATACTTGAGCTGGTCTGATAACTAGCTTATAAAAAATGGCTGTGAAAGAGCGGTAACGCTTTTTCACAGCTTTTTTGTTTTATGCGAATGAATTTGAGTATGCGACTCATTCGTCAATTATCCGATAGACTTGCAAGTGCACCAAGTTGATCGCGACGTCCATATATAACCGCGATGACAGAAACGGTTTTGCTGTCTTCGTCAATTATGTAGTAGACGAGAAAGTTTTTGACCGGCAACTTATGAACGCCCTTTGTATGCCAAGGTTCCTCTTCGGCGAGCTGAAACCTTGACGGCATGAAACCGAGTTTCCCGATTTCTCTGTAAAGCAAATCTGTCCAGAGCCGCGCAGTTTCGGGTTGCATAAGTGTCCGGGCAATATAAAGCATAGTATTATGAATCTGCTCGGTGGCTTGTAAAGTGAGCGTCACTTTGTAGTCCATACTCATAGCCCCTCACGGATTTGCGAAAAAGCCTCATCGAGCGGGACAGTCTGACCGTTTTTCGCCTGTTTGTATCCCTTGTCCATCATGGCGTCAAACTGCGCATCGGTCATGCTGTCGCGAGTTTGGACTTTGGGGAGCGAAAGCGAGTAGGGCACGCCGCCGGTCAATATAATTTGCCTATACAGTGTGTCGATTAGCACCGATACGGGCAGACCTATTTCAGCGAGGATCGCTTCCGCCTGCTGCTTTATCTCAGGCTGAACGCGAGCCGTTACATTTGCACTTTTTGTTGACATAATAAGCACCTACCTTTCCTACGCATATTATAGCAAAACGTATTGCTATTTGCAATACAATTTGGCAAGCTGTTAGCCGTTAGCGGTTAGCTGTTAGCTTGAGTTAGTATGCAAGCAGCTTTTCACTGCATAAATTCTATTGTCGGTTTCATACTTTACGTACCTTATAGGCACTATGTTGAGTTAGAATGCGTGACTACGTGACCTCTCAGCCCTAACGCGGCAACTCCCCTTGCAGTGAAGCCTATGGGCTAAGTAACGTCGTAACCCCTCATTCTAACTGAAGCTAACAGCTAACGGCTAACAGCTAACCGCTCCCCCCCGCGCTACACACTCCGTTAGCGATAAATTAATGATAATAGCGGGGCATGGAGATTGCCATATAGATACCGATTTGCTATACTCTGACTTAGCGGAGGCGATGAATTTGGCAATAATTGAAGCAACCGATGTGAAATATCAATATATGGATGATTCGCAGGACGAGACCGATACCACGCCTAAAGGAATGGTGGCGGTCGATGACCTGAATTTGAAGATAGATGAGGGCAGCTTTGTCGCGGTGCTGGGGCATAATGGCTCGGGTAAATCCACTCTGGCAAAACTGCTGAACGCACTATATAAGCCTACCCAAGGAAAAATACTGGTCTGCGGCATAGATACAACCGACGATAACCGCACATTCGAATTGCGCTCGCAGGCGGGCATGGTGTTCCAAAACCCCGATAATCAGCTCGTATCAACCGTTGTCGAAGAGGATGTCGCGTTCGGTCCGGAAAACATGGGCGTTGAGCCCGCCGAAATACGCCGCCGCGTGGATGACGCGCTAAAGGTAGTCCGTATGAGCGACCACGCACTGTCCGCGCCGCATATGCTCTCGGGCGGTCAAAAGCAGAGAATCGCCATCGCCGGTGTGCTCGCGATGCAGCCCAAAGTCATGATATTCGATGAGTCCACAGCCATGCTCGACCCGATGGGGCGCGAACAGGTGCTGTCGACCGTTATGCGTATAAATCGCGAAAGCGGCATTACGGTCGTGTGGATAACTCACTTCATGGAAGAGGCCGCTAAAGCAGATCGCCTGATAGTAATGTCGGATAGTAAAATTGTCATGGACGGTACGCCCAGAGAGGTGTTCAGCCATGTCGATGAGATAAAGAGCATAGGTCTGGATGTGCCCGGCATGACAGAGCTCGCACTGCAGCTCAAAAAAGAAGGACTGGACATTCGCAGCGATATACTTACCGTGGAAGAGATGGTGGAAGAAATATGCCGATTGAAATCAAACATCTAGATCACGTATACATGCCCGGCAGCCCGTTTGAAACAAAGGCACTGGACGATGTGACGCTCACGATTAACGATGGCGAATTCATCGGACTGATAGGCCATACCGGATCGGGTAAATCCACGCTAGTGCAGTACCTAAATGGTCTGCTTAAGCCCACAAAGGGTAGCGTTATAGTCGATGGCATGGACGTGAATAGTAAGGAAACCGATATCCGTGAAATTCGCCGCCGCGTAGGTCTCGTGTTCCAGTACCCCGAGTATCAGCTTTTCGAGGAAACCGTGCGCAAGGACGTAAGCTTCGGTCCGCGCAATCTGGGCTGCTCCGAAGAGGAGATAGAAGAGCGCGTGGTTAAGGCGTGCGAGCAGGTGGGACTAAATAAAAGCATGCTGGATATGTCGCCGTTTGACCTGAGCGGCGGTAATAAGCGCCGCGTGGCTATCGCCGGCGTGCTGGCAATGCGCCCGCGCGTACTTGTGCTGGATGAACCGACCGCCGGACTTGATCCCCGCGGTCGTAAGGAACTGTCCGAGCTGATACGCAAGCTGCACGAAGAAGAGGGCAACACGGTCGTGATGGTTTCACACTCCATGGACGATGTCGCAAACATGACCGAGCGCATTATCGTAATGAACCAGGGCCACGTTGCCATGGATGGCACGCCGCGCGAAGTGTTCTCACATCCGCAGGAGCTTATCGATATGCACCTGGGCGTTCCGGCAGCGGCACAGCTGGCACTGGAGCTCAGAAAGCGCGGATTTAAACTGCCCGATAACGTGTATTCGCTGGATGAGATACGCAGTCTGATATTGGCGATGCCCGATAAGGCGCACGCCTGATAGGCGCATGTGCGCATAGGAGGTATAAATTGATACAGAATATCACACTGGGCCAGTACTTCCCCGGGAATTCGTTCCTGCATAGACTGGACCCACGCATGAAATTGCTGCTTACGCTCGCGCTGATAATACTGGTGTTCTTTGTAAAGGGCGTTGTGGGCTATGCACTGCTTTACGGCATGATAATAGCCTGCGCGGCGCTTAGCCATATTAGCCCTAAGTTTCTTATAAAGGGCATGAAACCCATACTGTTCATAATCGCACTGACATTCGTGCTCAATGCGCTTTTTTCGAGCGGCAAAACAGTCCTATTTAGCTGGGGCATATTGACGATAACTCAGGAAGGCATCATGAACGCCGTGTACATGACGCTCAGACTGGTGTTCTTGATGATATGTACGCAGCTTATGACGCTGACCACATCGCCCATAGCACTGACAGAAGGTCTTGAACTGCTGCTTAAACCGCTCCAGAAGATAGGCTTTCCGGCGCACGAGCTGGCAATGATGATGTCAATCGCGCTGCGCTTTATACCCACACTGCTTGAAGAGACCAACAAGATAATGAAGGCGCAGGCCGCGCGCGGTGCCGACTTTGAAAGCGGCAATCTTTTAAAGCGCGCCCGCGCAATGGTTCCGCTGCTTGTGCCGCTGTTCGTCAGCGCGTTCAGGCGCGCCGATGAGCTGGCATTGGCAATGGAGGCGCGCTGCTATCACGGCGGCGAAAACCGTACGCGCATGAAGCAGCTGCATATGTCGCGCCTGGATCTGTACGCGGCGCTGGTCATACTGGCAATGGTAGTGCTTGTCGCGCTGGAGAGGATACTTTTGCATGTCTAATCGCATAAAGCTGATCGTCGAATACGACGGTACTAGCTATTCGGGCTGGCAGAGGCAGATTAACGCCATGAGCGTGCAGCAGCGCGTTGAGGAAGGCTTAAAGAAGCTGACCGGCGAAAACATAACCGTCACCGGCTCCAGCCGCACCGACGCAGGCGTGCATTCAAAGGGTCAGACCGTGCATTTCGATATGAACACGCCCATACCGCCCGAAAAGGTCGCCTTCGCGCTCAATACATGCCTGCCGCCCGATATACGCGTCACGTCCAGCTGCGGCGTTGAGGGCGGGGAGTACGGCTTTCATGCGCGCTTTGGCGCGACGGGCAAGATATACCGCTACATGATATACAATTCGCCGCACGCGAGCGCACTCAGCGCGCGCTATACCGCGCATATATCGTTGCCGCTGGATGCTGACCTAATGAACAAAGAGGCGCAGAGCATGCTGGGGCGGCACGACTTTAAGGCGTTTGCGGCGTCCGGCTCGGTGGCAAAGGATACCGTGCGCGAGATATACCGCATAAGCGTTACACGGCGCGGGCATCGCGTGATGCTGCTGGTACACGGCAATGGCTTTTTGTACAACATGGTGCGCATACTGGCGGGCACGCTCATCGAGGTGGGCTCGGGCAAGCGCGAGGCGGGCGCTATTGCGCGCGCGATTGAGTCGGGCAGTCGCCTTGACCTTGGCATAACAGCGCCGCCGCAGGGACTGACGCTGCTGCGCGTATTCTACGGCGATGACGATCATGCCGCCGATGTGTTTGACGATCCCGATGTAATGCTGTGATATTCGATTAAGTTGACTAACGCCGCGACTCGGCTTATGGGTCGCGGCGTTTTAATTTGGCTTAAGTTCAAGACAAACGCCGATACGCTAACATGCTTGCGCAATGCATGCCTTCGTGCTACAATACAAACATAACAATCAACAATCGGCGTACAAGTTGTGGAAAAATCGCAGGCAGAGGGGGAAATCCTGATGAACAGCGCAAGACCGCTCATAGCCGCGCACAGAGGTGCAAGCGGCGGCAACATACCGTGCAATACGCTCGCGGCGTACGAAATCGCGCTCAAGCAGGGCGCGGACATAGTCGAAATAGACGTGGCAATATCGCGCGAAGGCGGGCACTATGTATTCCATCCGGGCATGGAGCGCGCGCATCTGCGCTCCGATAAGATGATTTGCGACATGAGCAATCAGGAGGTTGCCAAGCAGCGCTTTGTCAATCAGGACGGCACGCCCACCGCGCACGGCGTATCCACACTGGACGATGTGTTGGACCTGCTAAAAGGTCGCTGCGTAATCAATGTGGATAAGTTCTGGACTGACATACCGGGCATATCGCGCATCATACGCGCGCACGGCATGGCGGATCAGGTCATAGTAAAGACCGCTCCTGATCCCAAGTGGTTCAATGAAATTGCGCAGTACGCGAGCGACATGCCCTACATGCCGGTCATTCGCGGTGGTGACGAGTATGCCCAGACTCTTCTAAACAACCCCGCCATCCGCTATATAGGTTCGGAAGTGCTGTTTGAAAAGGACGACGAGTATCTGGCGTCGGACGAGTACATCGCCCTTTCGCACAGTCGCGGGCTCAAGCTGTGGATAAACTCCATACTCTACGATTACCGCGTAGAGCTTGCCGGTGGTCACAGTGACGATGCCGCGCTGACAGGCGACATGGACGCCGCATGGGGCTGGCTCATAGATAAGGGCTTTGACATTATACAGACCGA
>CAYTOU010000008.1:15670-22736 GCA_964439295.1 uncultured Oscillospiraceae bacterium | reverse complement strand
CATCATTTAATACGGCGTACTGATACTCCTTGGTCATGAACAGCTCCAGCTCGGTATAGCGCAGACGCAGCGATATGGCCTCGGGCGTTTCGGTTGCGCGCTTTATTAGGCGGTTGCGCAGCTCGTCACGGTTGGGCGGCAGTATGAATATGGTCACCGCATCCGGGTATGCCTTCATCGCCTGAATGGAACCCTGCACATCGATTTCAAGCAGCACGTCAAAGCCCTTATCCAGCTGCTCTACGACGTATGCAAGCGGCGTGCCGTACTGGTGGCCGTGTACATATGCGTGCTCCAGCAGTTCGCCGCCCGTTACCATTTGGTTAAAGCGATCTTCACTTACGTAGAAGTAATCCACACCTTCGGTTTCGCCGTTGCGGCGCTCGCGCGTCGTCATCGATATGGATTCGTGTATCTGCGGATTGCGGGCGCGCAGCTCGGCGCAAATAGTACCCTTGCCCACACCGGAGGGACCGGATACGATAATAAGCATACCCTTTCTCGGCATATCAACACACTCCTAAAACTACTTTAAGTTGATTTCTTCATCGGCATCCTGCGCCGCGTCTTCGGGCGCTTCATCGACTTCATCCACGTCGTCATCCGACTGTGCATCCAGCCTATGCGCCAGCGTTTCCGGCTGCATCGCGCACAGCACGACATGCTCGGAATCGGTTATGACCACCGCGCGCGTGCGGCGACCATATGTCGCATCAATGAGCATTGAGCGCTCCTGAGCCTCGCGTATCATGCGCTTAATAGGGGCGGAATCGGGCGCAACCAGTGCCACAACGCGCGCGGCGGACACGTAGTTGCCGTAACCGATGTTAATCAGCTTGTCGCCCATTATTGCATCTCCCCTAGTCACTCATCACTCTATGTTCTGTATCTGCTCGCGTATCTTTTCAAGCTCTGCCTTGGCGCTGACAACCATGTCGGTCAAAATCAAGTCGCCGGACTTGGAGCCGGTCGTATTGACCTCGCGGTTCATCTCCTGCACAAGGAAGTCCAGCTTGCGTCCAGCCGGCTCGCTCTGCTTGAGCAGGTCGCGCATTTGGGCGATGTGACTGCGCAGGCGCACGGTTTCCTCGTCCACGGCGGCCTTGTCGGCGACAAGCGCCACTTCCTGAACCAGGCGTGCCTCGTCCAGCTGCATCTGGCAGACCTCTTCAATGCGTGCGCGCAGGCGTTCGCGGTACTCGCTCAGCCATTCGGGCGCGCGCTCGTCAATCGCAAACGCGGTTTTTTCAAGCGTATCAAGACGCGCTTCAACATCGGCGCGCATGTTTTCGCCCTCGCGACGGCGCATTTCGTTTAGTCCGTCCAGCGCGGTGTCCAGTGCCTCAAGTGTTATTTCGCTAAGCGCGTTCTGATCCTCTTCGGCCTCGACAACCGTAAGCACGTCCTGCATTGACATAATATCGCTTATGTGCAGGTCGTCCGCAAGCGCGTGCTCGCTACCGCCCTGACGCAGTGCGCTTAGGTATGCGCCCAGCAATGCGCTATCCAAAGAGACCTTGCGCGCATCGGTGCGCGTGTTTTTGTACGTCACAAATATATCGACATGTCCGCGGGAAAGCTTTGCGCCAATATGCGCGCGCATATCGTTTTCAAGGAATGCGAAACTGCGCGGCATTCTGAACGCCAGATCCAGAAACCTGTGGTTGACAGATTTAAGCTCGATCGTCACCTCGCGCCCATCGCGCGCCAGTATGCAGCGACCGTAGCCCGTCATACTCTGCGGCATTGTGTCACCTTCCCCTCTTAATCAGCTCTACATCGCTGATTTCTGAACTAATATTATACCACAAATCCCCATTGCATGCACGTGAACTTTATTTGAAAGTATCTTTAGGTAAGCGGCTTACAGCTTAAGCAGGCTCTTGAATTCGCCTTCGTCCATCGTGCGCACGCCCAGCTTTTGCGCCTTTTCAAGCTTGCTGCCCGCCTTTTCGCCGTATACAACCAGGCTTGTCTTTTTAGACACACTGCCCGTGCACTTGCCGCCGTTTTTTTCGATGAGCGCCTGTGCCTCGTCGCGCGTCATGTAGCTCAACGTCCCGGTCAATACGACAGTCATGCCCTCGAATACGCCGCCGGCTTCGGCCTTTGCCGCCGCCTTGGGCTTGACGTATTTGAGCAGCTGCCTAATCAATAGCACATTGCTCTGCGACTGTTCGCCGATAAACTCGGCATCGTCCGCCGTGTCGCCGCTTTCGGAATTGTCGGAAGACTCGGCCGTGTCGGATATGTCGCCCGCATCGACACCGCCCATGAACTCAACAACGCTGCTCGCCACTATCTCGCCTATGTCATTTACGCCCATCAGCTGCTCACGCGTGACGGTAAACAGGCCGTCTATCGTGCCAATAAGCGCGGCAATATCGCGCGCGGTCTTGCGCCCGACGTTGGGTATGCCTAGGGCGAACAGGAACGCGTCCAGCTCGGGCTCGCTTGAGCGCTTTATCGCGTCCACCAGATTGGCGGCGCGCTTTTCGGCAAAGCCGGGCAGATCGCTGAGTTGCTCTACCGTTAGCGTGTACAGCTGCCACGGCTCGCATATGCCCTTTTGCTCGTACAGCAGCTTTGCGGTCGCCTCGGAAAAGCCCTCTATGTCCATCGCATTGCGGCTGGAAAAGTGCGACATGCGCGCCACTATCTGCGGCAGGCATCCGTCGCGGTTGGGACAGAATATATGCGCGCCGCGCTCGACAAGCTCGCTTGAGCACGCCGGACAGCGCGTAGGACGCTCTATCGGGGTTTCGGAAGTTGCGTTTTCATCGCCCGCGCGCCCCATGATTTCGGGTATGACATCGTTCGAGCGGCGTATGAACACATCCGCGCCGATGGCAACGTGCTTGCGCAGTATGTCGCCCCAGTTATTGAGCGTGGCGCGGCTGACCGTTGCGCCGCCTATGTCGACCGGCTCAAGCGTCGCAAGCGGAGTGAGCTTGCCCGTGCGCCCCACTTCCCACGATACCGAAAGCAGACGCGTCACCGTTTCCTCGGCAACGTATTTGAACGCCACCGCCCAGCGCGGGAACTTGTCGGTATTGCCCAGCTCGCGGCGCAGAGCCATGTCGCAGACCTTGACGACCGCGCCGTCGGTCTGGAAGTCCTCGCCTTTGCGAATCTCCTCGATGCGGCGTATGGCGTTCATCACATCGTCTTCGCTATGCGCGGGTATATGCACATCGCCCACGGTGAAGCCGTTTTTGCGCAGGAACTCCAACATGCCCCATAGGTCGGTAAACTCGGGCTGCCCGTCGGGCCACTCGATATAGCCTATATTATAGAAGAACGCGCTCAGATGACGCCTGCGCGTTTCCTTGGGGTCAAGATTGCGCAGCGCGCCCGCCGCGGCATTGCGCGCGTTTTTGAGCGGCTCGGCGGCGGTGCGGTTGTAGCTTTCCAAACGGCTTAGGCGAATTATGCCCTCGCCCTGCACCTCCATGCGCCCCTTAAAGTTTATCGCAAGCGGCACATCTTCTATCGTCATGGCTTGCGGCAAAATTTCCTCGCCTATTTCGCCATTGCCGCGCGTTGCCGCCATAACCAGCCTGCCGCCGTCATACGTCAGGTTTATCGTAAGTCCGTCAAACTTATGCTCGACCGCCAGTTCTGGCAGCTTGCCATCGGGGTCAAGCTTTCTTAGGCGCGTGCAGAAGTCCAGCACTTCGCCCTCTGTGCGCACTTTATCAAGGCTCCAAAGCCTGGCCAAATGCCTATGCGGCTTAAAGTTCTTAAGTATTTCGCCACCCACGCGATGCGTAGGCGAATCGGGCAGAGTTATGCCCTCCTCGCTTTCCAGCTGCTTGAGCTCGGCATACATATTGTCCCACTGATCATCTGATATCGCGGGATCGTCCAGCACATAATATCGGTAATTGGCCTCGTTAAGGCGCTTTACCAGCTCCTGCATTCGCTCCGACACACTCTCACCCCAGCTTTATAATCGGCGCAATAGATGATGAAAACTCACTCGTGCGTCCATCGTCGAACTCTATTGTAACGCGCGCATTGGCGCCCGAACCACTCGTGCCTATTACCGTGCCCGGACCGAACTTGCGGTGCTGCACGCGGTCGCCAATGCTGAACAGCGTTGCCGCCGGTGCGACATTCGCCGCCTGAGAGCGCACTATGCCCGCCATGCCGCGCGAAACGCCGGGAATCTGATCCGGCTTAACCGCACCGCCGCGCGCATAACCGGTGCTACTGCCCGTAGCAGACGAATAGCCGCCGCGACTGCCCTGATAGCCACTGCGTCCATAAGATGAAGAGCCGGATGAATAGCCGCCGTACTGCGATGTGCGGCGCGGCGCAGAGTAATCGTCATCGTATCCGCCCATGCCGCCGCGACCCGTGCGCGGGCGCATGAGAGACGCCGTATCGCGCGTCTTGACGTTCATATCCTCGATCACGCGGCGCGGCAGCTCGTCAAAGAAACGCGATTCCTCGCACATGTTCGTGCGCCCGAACAGCATACGCTGGCGCGCGTGTGTCAGCCACAGGCGCTCGCGTGCGCGCGTGATCGCCACGTAGCACAGTCTGCGTTCCTCTTCGAGCTTTTCATCATTATCCATGGAGCGTGTCGTCGGGAATGTGCCTTCCTCCATGCCTATGACAAATACGTTTTTGAACTCCAGACCCTTGGCGCTGTGCATTGTCATGAGGGTTATAGCGCCTTCGTCGTCATCGCTTCTGTCCATATCGGTGACAAGCGCGACGTTTTCGAGATAGTCGTCCAGAGTGCCCTCGGGATTTTGCTTGACGTATTCGACTACGCCGCCTACGAATTCGGCTATGTTCTGCAGGCGCGTCGTGTTTTCGTCATTCTTTTCCTGCTTGAACTGCTCTTCATACCCGGTTTCGTCAAGCAGCTTGCGCACGAACTGATCGGGCGGCAGCATTTGACGCTCAACCACCAGATTGGTCATAAGCTCGCCAAAGCCATTAACCGCCTTGAGCGCGCGCCCGCTTAAGCCCGCCTCTTCGGCATCCAGCACAGCGGCGAAGAGCGAATCGCCATTCGCTTCGGCGTAATCGCTGAGTTTTTGTACGGTTGTATCGCCTATCGAGCGCTTGGGCTCGTTTATGATGCGCTTGACAGCCACGTCATCGGCGGGGTTGACTACAGCGCGCAGATAGCACACTATGTCCTTGACTTCCTTGCGCTCATAGAACTTTAGTCCGCCGAATACGCGGTACTTGAGTCCGGCGCGCACCAGAGTTTCCTCAACAACGCGGCTTAAAGCATTTACGCGGTACAACACGGCCATGTCGCCCGGTGTATCGCCCGCCTTAATGCGCTCGTTAATCTGCTGCACGAGGAAGTACGCCTCATCGCGCTCGTCCTGCGCTTCGTACAGGCGCACCGGCTCGCCGGCGTCCTCGCTTGTCCACAGTGCCTTCTCCTTGCGCCCCACGTTATGCGCGATTACCTGATTGGCTGCATCCAGTATGTTGCCGGTGGAGCGGTAGTTTTGCTCAAGTTTGATTACCGTCGTATCCGGAAAGTCCTTTTCAAAGTCCAGTATATTGCGTATGTCCGCGCCGCGCCAGCCGTATATGGACTGGTCGTCGTCACCCACTACGCACAGATTGCGCTTTTCGCCCGTCAGTTGGCGCACTATCTGATATTGCGCGCTGTTGGTGTCCTGATACTCATCGACCAGGATATAATCAAACCTATTTTGATAGCTTTGAAGCACGGGCGGATGCTGTACAAACAGCTCCAGTGTCTTTATCAGCAGGTCGTCAAAGTCCAAAGCATTTGCCTTTTTGAGCTTAGACTCATACGCCGTATATATATCGGCTATTTTCTGCGAGCGGAAATCGCCCTGCTGTTTTTGCAGCCACTCCTGCGGCGACTGAATGTGGTTTTTCGCATCGGAAATCTTCGCGAGTACGTCGCGCGGCGGATACATCTTATCGCTCAGGTTCAGCTCGGTCAGTATATCGCGTATAAGCCTAGCCTGGTCGTCGGAATCGTATATCGTGAACGAGCGCGTATAGCCCAGCTTTTCGATATCGCGGCGCAATATGCGCGCGCAGCTGGAGTGGAACGTGGACACCCACGCATCCGCCGCCGCATCGCCCGCCAGTTGGTTTACGCGCTCCAGCATTTCCTTAGCCGCCTTATTCGTAAAAGTGAGCGCCAGTATGCGGTACGCCGGCACGCCCTTTTCAAGCAGGTAGGCTATCCTATGCGTAAGTATGCGGGTCTTGCCCGAGCCCGCGCCCGCCAGTACCAGCAGCGGCCCTTCGGTTGTCAGCACCGCGCGGCGCTGCGGCTCATTGAGCATGCTGAGATCCATTACTTGTCCTCCCCGGATTTTTCTGCCGACTCGTCGTCCTGCATGCGGTTTAGCACGGCCTCGTACCCGCCCGCGCCGTATACAAGCGCGCGATTGACGCGGCTTATCGTGGCAGTGCTCGCGCCCGTGCGAGCCGCTATTTCGTGATAGGTAATATGCTCGCGCAGCAGTTTTGCCACATGTATGCGCTGTGCCAGATCCTGCACCTCACGTATCGTGCATAGATCCTCGAACAGCGCGTAGCCCTCGTCCACGCTCTGCACTTCCAATATTGCTTTCATCAACAGATCGGTCTGTTCACTGCGCACTCGCTGAAGACTCATACCGATCGCCCCCTTCATAATATAGTACGCCGCGGCGCGCAATATTTATATACGCGCCCACTTCTCATGGTATCACTTTATCACACTGTGGCAATTGAAACAAGCTCATTTGTATGACTTTAGCCGTTCAATTTGCTTAGGGCTATACTTTTCTTACGATTTTTCGGTTTTTGCGGTCAAAAAAAGCACCGAAATGATGAACAATTCGGTGCTTTTACGCGGAGAAGGAGAGATTCGAACTCTCGAAACGTTTTTGACGTTTACGCGATTTCCAGTCGCGCGCCCTCGACCAAGCTAGGCGACTTCTCCACAGTGTGAAGTATTTTGTTTTCCGGGGCTCTGCTTGACACGAGTGATATTATACCGTTTTTCGCGAGGTTTGTCAATAGGTAATTTCACTCTTTTTTGCGAAAGTTGAGAATGTTT
>CAYTOU010000008.1:0-15570 GCA_964439295.1 uncultured Oscillospiraceae bacterium | reverse complement strand
CGCGAGGTTTGTCAATAGGTAATTTCACTCTTTTTTGCGAAAGTTGAGAATGTTTACGCCATCGAGCGCAAAGCGGTATACGCCAGAAGTCAAAAAGAAGCCGGGGAACATGTCCCCGACTTCGAATAGTACTATTCAGCTTTCACGGATTAGCCCAGCAGGAAGGTCAGGTAATCGTTGGAAGCATAGCCGGTCTTGCCGTTGTACTCAACCTTGGACCACTCGGCACCCTTTTCGATTACGGTCACAACGGAGCCCTTAGGCATGGTGGTGATAACCGAACCGGTCTTGGCGCTCTTGCGCAGCTTCAGGTTAGCGGTGGTCTTGGCGGTGGAGGTCACAACGGGAGTGGTGGAATCCAGAGCGATGTACTCGCCGGATACCCAGCCGGTTACAGAGCCGGTCTCGATCTTGTACCAGCCGTCCTTCTCGTCCAGAACGGTAACAGCGGTGCCCTTGGTGATCTTGGCAACCTTGTCATAGGTGGTGCCGGCGCCGGAGCGTACGTTCAGGGAAGAAGCGGTAACCTTACCGGTCTTGGTCTCAACGGGAGTCTCAGTGGGCTTCTCGGTGGGAGTCTCGGTAGGAGTTACAGTGCCGTCAGCCTGGATGTACAGGTCGTAGGTAGCCTTGATGCTGGTATCGGCAACGGATACAACAACCAGCTGAGCCTGGCCCAGGCAAACAGCCTTAGCGGTTACAACGCCGTTAGCATCAACGGTCGCGTAAACGGTCTTGTCGGAAGCATCCTTGTTCTGGATGGTCCAGATGGCATTCTGGTTGATGGCATCGGTCAAGCCGTTCTTGTCGGCGAGCTTGATGTCGACGTCAACGGTCTTGCCAACGGTCATAACGGGCATGGAGGTAATGGCCTTGCCATCGATGGAGTACTCAACCGTCTTGATCTCGTCGGAAGACTTGGTGATCTTGATGGTCAGGTCGTTGTTGATGGTCCTCTTGTCGCTATCGGAGAACTTAACCTCGGCGGACAGCTTTACGTACAGATCCTTACCATCGGCGAGGGACAGGAGCTTTGCCATGGTAGCGTTGCTCTCGTCAGCCAGCTTAACGGTGGTGCCGGATATGGTCGCGATCTGCTTGGCAACGTCTGCGGAGTACCTGGTGCTCTCGTAGATTTCAACACCGGTAATGCTCAGGGTTACGGTGCCGCCGAAATCGGATACATCGTGAGCCTTGTTGTCGGTGCCCTTGATGGCGTAGCTGTAGCCGCTTATATCAACGGTCTCGCCAACCTTAGCGGCCTTCTCGAAGTACCACTTAAAGGTCTTGTCCTTGTCGTCAGCAGCGTAAACAAAGGGCTTAGCGGAAGTAGCGGGCTTTACTGCGGTAGTAGCCTCAGCAACGGTTATGCTCTTGGCAGCAGTCAGGTCGCCGCTCTCGTCGGATACGCTGACGCGATAGGTGCCGGCCTTTGCAGCAGAGAAAGTAGCAGCGGTCAGACCGTCAGCATCCTTGGTGATAGTGTAGACATCTTCGTCGAAAGCGTTCTTCTCGGTGTAGGTGTCATTTTCGAACTTAACTTCGGTGCCGTTTACATACCACTTAACAGAGGCATTGTCCACGATCTGGGTATCGCCGAAGGAATCCGGATAGCCAACCTTGGCAGCCAGGCTTACGTACTCATTGATGGAAGCGCTGGTCTTGGAAGCGGAAAGTGCGATGGAAGTAGCGGCAACAGAGGTGTCGGCTACAGTGATGCCCAATTTGTAGTCGCCGGTCAACTTCTTATCGCCATAGGTAGCAGTCAGGCGAACCATGGGAACATCCACAACACCGGCTTCGATATTGTAGATATCATTAATAGTCATGGCATTGGTGGCGGTGATGGTAACGGTGGTACCCTCAACCTTGCCATCCTTGTCCTTCTTATCGGAAGTGGATACGGAGAAGAACTTCTTGGCGGTGTCGTTCAGCACAGCGGTAACGGTCGGAGCAGCCTTGGTGTCGCCATAGGTGCCAGTGTAGCTACCGGTCAGGGTCTTGCCAACAGCCAGTTCGCCTCTAAAGGTAGAGGAAACGATATCGGTGTCCAGAACATATTCCTGAACAGCGCCGTACTTGACGTTCAGGGTAACATTATTTGTATAAAAGTCGCCCTCACCAGCGAAGGTGATGGTCAGGGTAACATCCTTGGTCAAATCCTTCAGAGCCTTAACGGTTAGTTTGCCACTCTCGTAGGATACGGAGAAATCAGCGTTATCAACGGTAGCGGTAGCGTTAGTCGCTACTTCGGAAGTAGCGATGGTAACAGAGTCGTTCGCCTTAGACATGGTGACAGTCGAAGTCGCCAGCGAAGGAGTATAAACAGTATTCTGCTCTACACTTCAACAGCGGAATCGGCCAGCACTACGGGAGTAGTTGCACCGAAAACCATTGCGAAGGCGAGAACGCCGGACAGGATTTTGCGAGTCATGGGTATTGCCTCCTCTTTCTTTTCATGCCCGTTTTTGGGCATGGCAGTGGGACTTATTTTACATCATTTCATTGTGTGCGTCAAGTGTAGCAATGATAAATCGCGCACGTTTGTGACTCACTTTGTAATATTCTCGTCACATATTGAAATATGCAATGATGGATAATAGTAAGATTGCCCGGGCGAGTCTAAAAAGAAGAGACCGCCTCTTTCGAAGCGGTCCCCCACTCTAATTCGATTATCCGATTACTTGATCAGAGTAATGTTGCGGAATACGCCGGCCAGAGTATTGGCAACGGTGGACATCATCTTAATGAATATGTCCAGAGCAACGCCGACAACGTCCTTACGGGTGTCGCCGACGGTGTCGCCGGTAACGGAAGCCTTATGCGCAGCAGAGCCCTTGCCGTGGCCTTCCAGAGCGCCGCTCTCGATGTACTTCTTGGCGTTGTCGAATGCGCCGCCGGAGTTGCCCATGAACAGCGCACGCGGTATAGCAACTATAGTAGCGCCAACCAGAATGCCGCCTACGAATTCCACACCAAACAGTATGCCGCCAATGATAGGTATGAGCAGTGCCAGCAGGGAGGGCAGGAGCATCTTGCGCAGTGCCTGCTTAGCAGCCATTTCTATGCAGCGGTTGTAGTCGGGCTTCTTGGTGCCTTCCAGCACGCCGGGTACGGACAGCTGGCGGTCGCCTTCGTCCGCCATCAGACGGGCGCTTTCGATGGTGTTATCGGTAAGCAGAGCGGAGAAGTATTCGATCAGCGCGCCGCCGATAATACCGCCGGCGATAACAACGAAGGACGCGATGTTCAGTATGGGCTCGGTGCCTTCGGAGTAGCCGGATACGTATGCAACGATCAGGGAAACGGTAGCGAAAGCCGCAGAACCGATAGCGAAGCCCTTGCCGATAGCAGCAGTGGTGTTACCAACGGAGTCGAGCTTGTCGGTGATTGTGCGAACTTCATCAGGCAGGTGGCAGCTTTCGGCCAGACCGCCGGCGTTGTCGGCGATGGGTCCGAATGCGTCGATGGATACGGTAGCGCCAACGAATGCGAGCATGCCCAGAGAGGACAGCGCGATGCCGTAGGTGCCGCAGACCTTACCGGAGATGAACAGCGCGATACCGATGATCAGTACCGGCAGCAGGCAGGAACGGGAGCCGATAGCGTCGCCCTTGGTGATAACGAACGCTTCGCCTTCGGTGGCGATTTCAGCCAGCTCACGGGTGGGCTTATAGTCGGTGGAGGTGTAGTACTCGGTTATGGAGCCGATCGCTATACCACTGAGTATGCCCAGCACGCTGGAGATCCAAGGAGATACCCAGCCGGCAGCAAAGTCGGAGTAGAGGGTCTTACCGTGGAACACGATAAGGCAGGAGAAGAAGCCTATTACAATGGTAGCACCTGCGGAAATCCAGGTGGCCAGGTTCAGCTCATGGGAGGGGTTATCGCCCATCTTACGGTATGCGGCATAGCCCAGACCCAGCACGCAGCCCAGCAGACCGCCGCCGGCCAGTACTATCGGGTATACGGTAGTCGCGGTAAAGGTGGACTCGGGCATGTCACTGCCCTTGAACAGGGTGATGGCGATCATTATAGCAGCCGCCATGGTGGCAACGAAGCTCTCCAGCAGGTCGGAGCAGTTGCCCGCGATATCGTTAACGTTGTCGCCGATGAAGTCGGCAACTACGTTGGGAACGCGGCTGTCATCCTCGGGCATATCGTGGCGGAGCTTAGCCAGTATGTCGGAGGAAATGTCGGCTGCCTTGGTGTAGTTACCACCCGCAACGCGGTTGAACATGGCAACGATGGAGCAGCCCAGGGAGTAAGTGGTGACGCGCATTACGCAGGGGTTGCACTCCAGGTTGGCCAGATAACCGGTGTCAACACTGTTGATGTCCTTAACGCCCCAGATAATGAGAACGAGCACCAGACCCAGCATGCCGAACGCCTGAACGCTCAGACCGCTGATGGAGCCGCCGCACAGAGCGACCTTAACGGTCTCGCCGATGGACATGCTCTCGCGTGCCTTGTTGGCGGTGCGGACGTTAGCATAGGTTGCGCTGCGCATGCCCAGTACGCAAACGATACTGCTCATGCAGGCACCCATCATGAAGGTGATGCCGCTTGTCTTTTCGACAAACAGAGAGAATATCAGTGCAACCAGCACCGTGACGATAGAGATTGTCTTGTACTCGGTCTTCATGAACGTGGTGGCGCCATCACGAATGATGCCGGCCATTTCGATCATTTCCGCAGTACCTTCGTTCAGTTTCTTGATCCGAACGTAGTTGTAGCCGACGTAAACGATCGCGAGCACAACAATCGCCAGGACAATAAACCAAGCTGCCATGAGTGGATCTCCTCCTGACTGTAATGAAATTATTAGGCAAAAAACCTAGCCATATTAATTACTTTCTACATTTCTCCCTTTTTTCCTGCAAAATCGCCACAAAAACGGAAAAAATTTAAAAAGTAATTTTTTATTTTATTATGGCATTGTATTCCTGTGCGTTCAATAATTTACATTTCCGCTTGCGCCCGTATGTAACGGGCGAAGGGCGCATGCCGCATACTGCAGTATGCATTACGAACATTAAACGCAAAGGATGCCATTACCTATGACGGTACACCTCGACGCCCAGATAGGTCGAAAGCGCCTCTTCAAGTATATCCGCCACGTGACCGCGCACGAAGCACACGTGATGCTCAAAGCCGTTTTTGCACACGTACTTCATAAGGTCCTGAAGGTTATCGATATAGCAATTGGCGAGTCCGCCCTTTGTGGGCAGCGGCTCATCGCGGAATGTGCCCTCACCCACATATGCCTTCATGACGCCCTTTGAATCGTCTGTAGTCACGCGGAAGAACGTCATATCGCCCGCGGCGACCTGACCCTTGCACGCGCCGAAGCAGTTTTCCTTGCCCAGGGTCGAGCCCAGCACGTCCAGGCACTCTATCTCGATATCGCTCTTAAAGAAGTCGCGCGGGAAGTTGGAGCAGTGCAGGCATATGCACGCGTTGCGATCCTGACGGATGTTGTTATTCCAATCCATGAGTGCCGCAGGTGTGCCCGCCGCCATGTACGCCGCCAGCATGGATACAGCGCCGGTGACATCGCTTTCGCACGCGGAAGGCTTGCCGTCGTTGCCCATCATGCTCATCGCGAGGCAGGTGGCGCAGCCGTAGTTGTTCTCTACGCTGTCCCAGCACTGCACGGTGGATGCGTCGCATTCCAGCTCGTCGACCTTCTCCTCTATCGCAAGGCAGAGCTTAGCCTGCTTTTCGAGAAGCTCGGGCGATATGAAATCGGGTATGCTGCCGTACTCGCGTATCGCGGCGATCTTATTTTGAACCTTCACGGCATCGTCATACTTCATTGCGCGGAATATGACTTCGGAAAAGTCGACCGTCTGCACCGACATGCCGTACTTTTGAAGTATCTTTTCGGAATAGCGCACGGTATTGAACGCCACGGGACGCGCGCCCAGCATGGCTATGCGTGCGTGCGTCATTGCGCGCACAACGCGGCATACGCCGGCGAACTTATCCACATCGCGTGCAAACTCGGGGCTGTCTATGGGACAGGTGTGCAATTCGGTCAGCGAATACGGTATGCCGCGCTGATAGAGGTTATTGCATACCGATATCTTGCCGCAGAAGGCATCGCGGCGATTGGCCATATCCAGCTTATCAAAGTCGTCATCGCACGCCTGAATCAGTATCGGCACATGCAGATCGGCCATCGATATTGCCTCGACAATGCCCAGCTCTTCGCCGAAATTGGGCAATATGACAAGTATGCCGTCTATGCGGTCGCGGTTTTTCTTAAACAGCTCGGCGCAAGTCTTGGCTTCCTGATATGTCAGGACAGCACCGTACTGAGTATCCTCCTCGCCCACCATCACGTAGTCATAGCCCAATTTATCCATTAGGGCCTTAACCGCCTCGCGTGCGGTCTTTACCAAATGTGACGGAAAGAACGAGCGCGTGGATACAATGATACCGAATGTCTGCTTTCCCATTTTGACCACCTACTCCTTTTTCATCAAATCACTTAAGCAGTATGCCGACTGCATCCTTCCAGCCGTTATAGCGGCGGGCACGCAGTTGTTCATCATTGGCAGGCTGAACGTCATCGTGCACGGTGCGCTTAAATATGTCTTCCTTGCTCGCGCAACCGGATGATATTAGTGCAAGGTACGCCACGCCCGCGGCGGAAAGCTCCTCTACGCGCGATATCGATAGCGGCAGCATAAGCTGATCCGCGGTAAAGTGCATAAGGAACTCGTTGCCGGTTGCGCCGCCGTCCACGCACAGGCGCTTTAAGGGACTGCCGACCGCGGCATCCAGCTCCTCGACCACGTCGCGTATCTGGTACGATATTGCCTCCAGTCCGGCGCGCACTATGTGGGCGCGGCTCGTATTGGCGTTCATGCCGCATATTATCGCGCGCACATCGTTGCGCCAGTACGGCGCGCCCAGCCCGGAGAACGCGGGAACCAGATATACGCCGTTTGTATCCTCAACGCTCACCGCCAGCTCGCCGGATTCACGGCTGCTGCCGATCAGATTGACTTTGTCCGCCATCCACTTGATTATTGCGCCCGAATAGTTTATGTTGCCCTCCAGCACGTAGCTGACGCGTCCGTCAATGCCCCATGCCAGCGACTCGACAACGCCATCCGACATATGTACGGGGCGCGAATCGCCCACGTTCATCATGACCGATGTGCCCGTACCGAACGTAGCCTTTGCGGTCATGGGCTGATGACAGCCGTGCGCGTAGAGCGATGCGTGACTGTCGCCAAGTACAGCGCAAATCGGGACGGGACTAGTAAGCAGTCCGCCCATATCGGTCATGCCGAATACGCTGTCACTTGGGCATATTTCGGGCAGCATATCGGGCTTTATGCCGAAGAGACCCGCTATTTCCGCATCCCACGCAAGCGTATCCAGATTGAGCAACTGCGTGCGCGACGCGTTTGAATAGTCGGTCTTAAACGCATGCTCGCGCGTAAGCTTATATACCAGCCACGAATCTATTGTGCCCAGGCAGAGCCTATTCTGACTCGCCAGCTCACTTGCGAGCGGCACATTTTTGAGTATCCATGCGTACTTTGCCGCTGAAAAGAACGGCGAAAGCTTAAGTCCGGTGCGCTTGCGAATGAGATCGGCATATTCGGTCAAACGCTCGGTAATGTCGGCCGCGCGCCCGCACTGCCACACTATGGCGTTGTATACGGGCTTGCCGGTTACTTTATCCCACGCGGCTATGGTTTCGCGCTGATTAGATATGCCCACGGCGCGTATGTCACCGGGTGAGATGCCCGCCTTTTGGGTAGCCATACGGCACACTTCTATCGTGTTTTTGAGTATCTCATCCGGGTCATGCTCTATCCAGCCTTGCGCATTGGTTATCTGGCGGTGCGGCAGATCGCAGCGCGCGATTAAAGCGCCTTCCTGCGACCATACGGTGCCCTTGGTTCCCGAAGTGCTTTGGTCTATCGCTAAAACGTACTTCATGGCGCTGCACCTATGATTTTCTTCGCGTTTTCTGCGATGTTCTCAGCGGTCAAGCCGTAGTATTCAAACAGCTCGGAACTCTTGCCTATAACAACCTCTTCGGGCAGACCCAGCATTTTCATGGGCTTAAGCACGCCGCCGTCTATCATGGCGTGTGCGACTGCCTCGCCTAAGCCGCCCAGAGTCGCGTGTTCTTCGATTGTCACTATGCCGCGCGTCTCCATGCACGCGCGCTTTACCGCGTCACTGTCCAGCGGCTTTATCGTAAACATGTCAAGTACGCGCGCGCTTATGCCCTCGTTTGCGAGCAGTGCCGCCGCGTGCTTTGCGGGTGCGACTGTTTCGCCGCACGCGATTATGGTTACATCGCTGCCTTCGCATACGGTCTTTGCGCGCCCCAGCTCGAACTTTTCATCGGGCGAATAGACGCTTTCGACATCGCCGCGCCCCATGCGCACGTAGAAAGGACCTTGCGCTTTGACAAGCTCATCGGTAAGCCACGCGGTCTCAACATCGTCCGACGGCGCGACAATGGTTATGTTGGGCAGTGCGCGCATGCTGGCAAAGTCGTGCATTGTGGTATGCGTGCAGCCCAGCGGACCGTAGCTCACGCCCGCGCTGACGCCTATTATCTTCACATTGGTGCGATTGTATGCGACATCCACCTTGACCTGCTCATACGAGCGCGCCGCAAGGAAGCAGGCGGGGCCGGTCACGAACACGTTCTTGCCGGTCTTGGCTATGCCCGCCGCGATGCCCACGGCGTCCTGTTCGGCAATGCCGCACTCGACAAACTGGTCAGGCAGTTCATCGGCGAATGCGCCTATGGTCACACTGCCACGCGAGTCGGTTGCGACCGCCCATATCGATTTATCTTCGCGCGCGTGTTCAAGCAGCCTCTTGGTAAAAGCCTTTCGGCAGGATACCTTTGCCATGCCTTATCCCTCCCTTATCCTGCGCTCGAGATCCTCTTTGATGAGCGCATACTGTTCATCCGTGGGTATGGCATGATGCCATTCGGCTTGATTTTCCATTACGGGTGAGCCGTAGCCCTTTATCGTATTGGCTATCAGGCACACGGGCTTACCGGCTTTTCGATGCATGAGCGCGGTAATCAGCTCGTTGCTCTTGTGTCCGTCACATTCCAGCACGGTAAAGCCGAACGCGCGGTACTTTGCCGCCAAATCGTCAAGCGGCATTACGTATTCGGTCGTGCCGCTTATCTGAAGCCTATTGCGGTCGACAATTGCGGTCAGATTGTCCAAGCCGTACTTTGAGGCGGCCATCGCGGCTTCCCAGTTGGAGCCTTCGGCTTGTTCGCCGTCGCCCATCAGTACGTATACATGCGCGTTGGGTGCGGATTGCTTAAGTCCCAATGCCATGCCCACGCCCACCGGCAGTCCATGTCCAAGTGCGCCGGTTGCGACCTCCACACCGGGTACTTTATAGGAAGGATGTTCGGCAAGGCGCGTCTTAAACGCCGTGAATGTGGATAGCTCGGACTTTTCGATAAACCCGGTATCCGCGAGCACGGAGTAGTAGCCTTCGGCGCAATGACCCTTACTGAGTATAAACCTGTCGCGGTCGGGAGCGCCGCGCTTTATCTTATTCGTATCCATTGTGAGATAGTACAGTCCCACCAGTATGTCCATGCACGACATACTGCCGCCGATATGCCCTGCCTTATGGCGATACACCATTTCCAGCACGTCAAGTCTGCGTTCAAAGGCAATCCTTTCAAGTGCAGTCATGTGTGTGCTCCTCTCATATATGCATAACTTCATGGGCAGCATTAACTACATGCCCATACTTAAATTGTACATTGTCTATATAAAACAATTGTATTGCATTGAGCACAATATGTCAATGGCAGATTTACAATTTGGGCAAAATATGTGGGGAAAACTTGCTTATAAGCTGTATAATTTATGCGCAGGTTGGAAGGGAGGCAGTTATGGAGGTAGCGTAGCGAATGTCTTAGGGCGAATGCGGCATGCGACCTTGATGCTGTGCAAACAAAAAAGAGGAAGCACAAGGCTTCCTCCCATTCAATCAATTTCTTCGGTTTTTTATTAGCCAGGTGCTTCCGACAAACCCCTCGCAATTTCTTCGGTTTTTTATTGGCCAGGTACTTCCGACAAACCCCTCAAAAGAAAGCACTTGCTTTCACTTACATTATATGCTCCGGTCAATGGGATGTCAATGGGAATTAGAACGCTCAACTTACTTCAGGGCTGTCAGCTCAACCTGCACCTCGCCCAGTGTTTCACCGGTCGAACAGTCGTTAATGGTGAGATTTACACTATCGGCAAGCTCTGTTCCAGCGCTTTGCATACACATGAATACGAAGGATTCGCCGCCGGTTATGTCCTCAATATACATTTCATTCCCATGCTTGTCATAGCACATTAAGCCGGAGCTTATCGTGCCGATTGAGTCATCGGTATACTCGCAATTGAAATCGAGCGAAGTTATGGTTTCCAAGTCGCTTTCGGAAATTTCATCGGCAAAGTGCCCATGTACGCAGAGCAGCGCACCTATGTCCGAACGCATCAGTTCGGCATAATCGATGTATACCAGATCGGTTGCCGCCTGATTTACATCGCTATGCGCGGTTTGAGTGCTTGCGGTGGGTGCAAACGAAAGCGACCATGAGTATACGGCGCTGTCCGTACCGTACTCGCCTTCTTCGATTGTAACATTCATTTCGCGCGGTGCTTCGCTGCTTTCATTAAACGCGAAATGCAGTTCCAACAGCATTGAGCCATCCGCGAAGTACTTTTCGGATGCCAATGAGCCTAAGGCGCATATTGCGCCATCGGAGAGATCGATGTTTACGCCGCATGCGATTATCGTACTATTGTCGCGCTGCGCCTTTTCTTCAAACGTTTCACACACATCGCTGTCCTCAAGGAAGCAAGTGTCACCGGGCTCGTACATGTATCCGGACATGAGCAGCGTGCTATCCGACTTAGGCACGACCGATACCATCATATATGTATTGCAGCCGTCATACGCGAGCTGCTCCAGTGTGTACGTTGCGTACTCGGTTTCGTACTTGTCGCCGGGCGCAGCTGTCAACGCCGTCAGCTCGTCATCGGTGAGTGACGGATTTGTCGCGGGCGTTTCATATACGTTCACGAAGTCGAATATGCTTACATCATGCGCATCGCATAATGCTACGGATTGAACCGTGCACATAAGCAGAACTATGAAAATGGCTATTGCCTTCTTCATATCAGTTTACCTCGCTTTCGGTCGTCACAAGTGATATTACCACCGCATGTGTATATTAGACGTTCAAGCTGTGCCGCAGGATTCAGCACGGGGCGCCTTTTTGAAAATAATATAAATCGACCCGCCAAATCTCCACCTTTTAAGCAAGTATAGCGGAAATGGCGGGTCGCATATGTAAGTTTACCAATGCTTATTTTCCGGTCGAGCCCATGCCGCCCACGCGCACGGCATCGCCGTTGCAGTTTTCGGCAGTTAGGTACTTTATGAACATGCCCTGCGCAAAGCGCTGACCGCGCTCGATGCGGTAGGGCGTTTGACCTAAGTTAAACAACCTTATGCCGATATTGCCGTCGTTATCGGGATTGGAGTAGTAGTCGCTTTCTATCCAGCCCTGCGTGTTGGCGAGCATTACCGGCTGCTTGCCCATAGAGGAGCGCACGTTTATAAGTAGCGCCTCGTCGCTTTCAAAGCATGCCTTTATGTCGGTCCATATCATCGCCGCGCTCATGGGTGCTATCTCGATATCCACCGGGGAAAAGAAGTCGTATGCCGCCGAATACGCGGTCGCCCGATATGGCAGGCGTACATCGGCATTCTTTCTGAATTTATTATTGACAATTTCAAAGCGCCTCATATGCAAAACTCCTTTGTTTCATTAAAGAGAGTTTAGCATTATGAGGCGCTTTGTCCAAGCTAATGTATGTTATAAATTAGCCTAGTATAGCCTTCAGATCCTCTTCGGGCGTAGTGATGGGCTTAATGCCGAAGTTCTTGACCAGGAAGTCCAGCACACCGGGCGATACGAACGCGGGCAGCGTGGGTCCAAGGCGAATGTCCTTGATACCGAGGTACAGAAGAGTCAGCAGTATGCAGACCGCCTTTTGCTCATACCACGACAGTACCATGGACAGTGGCAGATCGTTTACGCCGCAACCGAACGCCTCGGCGAGCGCCACGGCGACCTTGATCGCGCTATAGGCATCGTTGCACTGACCCATGTCCATAATGCGCGGCAGTCCCCCGATTGTGCCCAGATCCAGATCATTAAAGCGGTACTTGCCGCACGCCAGTGTGAGTACGATTGTGTCGGAGGGAGTCTGCTTTACGAAGTCGGTATAGTAGCTGCGACCCTTCTGCGCGCCGTCACAGCCGCCCACCAGGAAGAAGTGGCGTATCTGACCCGCCTTGACCGCGTCTATTACCTTATCGGCGACAGACAGCACGGTTCCGTGACCGAAGCCGGTGGTCATGGTGTGTCCGCCGTTCATGCCGGTGAAGTCCTTATCTTCATTATATCCGCCCAGCTCCAGCGCCTTTTCTATGACCGGCGTGAAGTCGCGGTCTTCGCCTATATGCTTAAGCCCCGGGTATGCCACGACCTCGGTAGTGAACACGCGGTCGGAGTAGCTGCTCTTGGGCGGCATCAGGCAGTTGGTGGTATACAGTATGGGCGCGGGTATGCCGTCAAATTCCTTCTGCTGATTCTGCCAGGCGGTACCGAAGTTGCCCTTCAGATGGCTAAACTTGCGCAGTTCGGGATAGCCGTGCGCGGGCAGCATCTCGCCGTGCGTGTACACGTTAATGCCCTTGCCCTCGGTCTGCTCAAGCAGCAGCTTAAGGTCATACAGATCGTGACCGGTCACGACTATGAAGGGACCCTTCTCCACCTTGAGCGGCACGGTCGCGGGTGCGGGTGTGCCGAAGGCAGTCGTGTTGGCCTTGTCCAGCATCTCCATGCACTTTAGGTTCATTTCGCCCACCTTGAGTGTGAGCGGCAGAAGGGTGTCCATATCATCGGTTTCCGATATAGTGCGCAGGCAATCAAAGAAGCACGCGTTTACATCGGCATCGCTTGCGCCCAGCACCATCGCGTGGTATGCGTACGCCGCCATGCCGCGCAGTCCCAGCAGCACCAGCGACTTAAGCGAGCGCACGTCCTCGTTCGCTTGCCAGATCAGGTTCATGTCGTAATCCTGATAGCGCATGCAGTGCTCTTCACAGGCGGCGCAGTTGGGCGTCAGGCTGTCGTGCAGCGCGTGTACGCGGTCTATCACGCGGCTTATCGAGTCATTGTCGAAATTGACATTGGTGATTGTGGTGAACAGTCCCTCCAGCATGACCTTATCCATATCGCCCGCGGTATCCACGCCCTCGGCGGCGCGCGCCAGCGCAATCAGGGCGCCGGTCAGCTTATCCTGTAGCTCGGCGGTATCGGCGCGCTTGCCGCATACGCCCGCGCTACCGGTGCATGCCGTGCAGCCCGCGGTCTGCTGACACTGAAAACAGAACATATTGTTAGACATCTAAAGTCCTCCTTGGCTTAATTCATCTTGTGGATGTAGTATAGCATATGTTGGGGTTGGTTTCGGTTGGATTTACAACGATTTTGAATTTTGAGGAACTATCTACTGTATTCTGTGCCGAAATGTTGATTGTCATTTCAACTTTGTATGTTTTGTGTCTTTATTTGTAATTTAATTAAGAATGTTTTCCGTTTATTGCTCGCTTTATTACTCTAGAATTTCCTTGACAATTTGTTCAAAGTGTATTGACAACTGCCATTTTTAGTGTTACCATTTAATAGTAAGTTTGATGATTACGCGTTAGGCGTTAATCAAATATAAATGGAGGTAACCCGCTATGAAGAAACTTACAGTTTGGGTACTGGTTCTCGCAATGGTGCTGAGTATGGGCTGCATGTCCTTTGCCAGTGCTGACAGTGACAAGATTACGGTAGTATTTTGGAACAGCTGGACCGGCGGCGACGGCGACGCGCTGCAGGCTCTGGTAGACAAGTTCAACAACAGCCAGGATGAAGTTTATGTGGAGATGACCCGCACGACTTCGTTCAGCGATATGCTGCAGACCAACCTGCCCACCGGCGAGGCTGCTGACCTGATTCTGCTCAATGTCAACGACATGAACAAGTATGACGGTTATCTGCGCGCCATGGACGACATCTTTGAGAACACTTCCATTAAGAAGGAAGACTTCTCCGAGGCTTACATGAGCCTTGCCACCAAGGATGATCAGGTTTACGGCATTCCTTTCCAGATAAGCACTTACATGATGTACTACAACAAGGACCTGTTCGAGCAGGCCGGCATCACCGAAGTGCCCACCACCTTTGATGGCTGGACCGAGGCTGCTGAGAAGATCTCCGCGCTGTCCACCGATGACAACCCCATCTACGGCTCGGGTCTATTCTACTGCTACAATGGTCAGAACCAGTCCGTTATACAGCGCTTCGGCACCGACTACCTGGTAGTTGGCGACGAGGAGAACGGCTTCACTGCTAACCTGCTGGGCAACGAAGCTCTGGCAAACGCTCTGATCTGGATGAAGAACCTGTATGACAACGGCTACAACCCCAAGGAGCGCGACATCGACTCCATGATGGCGGCCGGTCAGATCGGTATCATGACCAACGGCGGCTGGCTGAAGGGCACCCTGGATGCTTCCGGCGTTAACTACGGCATCGCTCCCCTGCCCACCGTTACCGGCGAAGATCAGTCCGCTTGGTCTCTGGGCGATCTGAACTGCTTCATGCTGACTACCTCCTCTGATGACGACACCGCTAAGGCTGCCGAGAAGTTCATCGAGTGGTGGTTCACCGGCACCGGTCTGGAAGCTTCCGAAGTTACCCAGAACGTTGACTACAGCACCATTACTCCCAACGCCGAGTGGTCCATCTCCATGTGCTACCCGAACGCTTACATCCCCACCGTTAACAGCGCAGAGTATCAGGCCAACGAGGCTCTTGCAAGCCTGATCGCCGACGACGATGCTCAGGTTCAGATGTACACCGCGCCCGGCACCCTGTTCTTCTCCGACGTTGCTTCCACGCAGGCTGACTTCGTTGAGGATTGGGTATTCAACGGTCCGGAAAATCCCACCTATGACGATGTACAGTCCTTCCTCGAGCCCTATCAGTCTGACATCGAAGGCTACATCGCCGACTACTACGGCTGATAACAACCATATAGCTTCGTAGTTTCACTGATGATACTATGGGGATACCGGTCATCTCCGGTATCCCCTTAATTTTTCCGGGAGGGAAAAGCAATGACCGCTGCAACGCATAAAAGAAAACGGTCGAAGTCCTTTGAGCGCAGGCTTGAAAAGACGGCTTACGCCTTTATAGCCCCCGCAGCAATATTGCTGATAGTATTCAGCATAGTTCCCATGTTGGCTTCGTTCTATATAAGCACGCAAAACATGGGCGTTGATCTAAGCAAAGCCGAATTTGTGGGCATTAAGAACTACGTTAAGGCGCTTTCGGATCGCCGCTTTTTGCAGAGTATAAACGTCAGCCTGCGCTATACCGCAATTGAAGTGCCGCTGCAGATGATAATCGGCGTAGTGCTG
>CAYTOU010000007.1:0-23163 GCA_964439295.1 uncultured Oscillospiraceae bacterium | reverse complement strand
ATACCGAGTTAGAATGCAAAGTCGCTCAGCATTCTAACTCAAGCTAACGGCTAACCGCTAACAGCTAACGGCTGGCGCGCCCCCGCGCGCCATGAATCTCCACTCTTTCTCATAGTATTCTTACTTGACAAAACTCGCGCTCGATATTATCCTTAATTAAGGATATGCTTCGCAATATAAGCGGCTGCATATGTGAAGGAGAATAATCGATGAATATACCCAATGCGCTGACAATGCTCCGAATGTTGATGATACCGTTTATGGTGAGTGTCTTCAACAAGTACGGTGCGCAGTGGGCGCTGATAGTATTTGTACTCGCCAGCATAACCGATGTGTTGGACGGGTATATTGCGCGCAAATACAACCAGATTACCGACTTCGGAAAGCTCATGGATCCTCTGGCAGACAAGCTCATGACGATAACCATGCTCTACATGCTGGCGGTAAATTCATACATACCGATATGGGTCATGTTCGTTGTGGCGTGCAAGGAAGCGGTAATGGTACTGGGCGCGGCGATGCTGCTGGGCGGCAAAAAGGTAGTCGTAATGTCCAACAAGCTCGGCAAGAGCGCAACGGCGCTGTTCTTTGTCGCGATAGTATGCATATCTCTGCGCGACATTGCGCATGTAATGTGGACGATAGGCACGGTCATAATGTACATCGCGGTAGCCATGGCGGCGGTGGCCATGCTGGGCTACGGGCATGCGTATCTGATAAAGGGGCGCAACGATCGCACGATAAAGCCCGGCGAAAAGCAGTAATCGATATACTAAGGACAAAACTTAACCTGCGCGCCTTGCAAAAGGGCGCGCATTCGCTTATAATATCTGTTAAATAGCAGCCGATGACCGGGAGGAGTAGGCGTACTTTTTACCCGATACAGAGAGAGCGATACTCGCTGCGATTCGCTCATGGGTAGGTAGCCGAAGGTCGCCCGCGAGGTGGCGCGAGGGAAAAGCTTTTAAGCACAGCTTAAAGTGTGCGCGTTAGCGCATGTAAATCGCGTCCGGGAGCGCCCGATACAGCGCTGCCGCGTTTAACGCGGACTGAGGCGGTTTTTAAGCCGCAAATTAAGGTGGTACCACGGAGCAATTCGTCCTTATTAAGGTCGGATTGTCCCGTGTTTTTATTTTTCGGCGTGCCGCATACAAAGAGGTGGTGACGGCTTATGTCAGGGGTCAGTATAGATATGCCCGACATGGATCAGATTGTTGAATTCGTTAAAGCGTTTGCGCCCACGGTTCTGGGCTGGAGCATAATTGCGCTGGCTGTGACGCTTGCGCTGCGTCTTATACTCATGCTTGCGCATAAGCGGTCGGTTATATTGCGCGCGCTGAATTGGCTTAGCGCGATATGCGGCATTGCGTCGCTGAGCAGCTACTGGATACTGACCGGCGAGGTACCCGCCATAATGCAGGATCTGAGTACGACATTGACCAATGTACAGTTCACCGTGCCCGAGCAGCTAAAGCAGGTCAACATAACCGGCATAGTGATTCTCGCGGTGGGCGCGATACTGGCATTCACGTCCGGGTCACTGGGGCGCAAGGTGTCAAAGAACGACGGCACGGGCGACTTCGAGATTGTGATTAAGACAATCGGGTGGCTACTGAGCATACTGGGCACATTAGTCACGTTTAAGGTGCTGTAATGGACGCGCTCGATGAAATGCGCGCATTACTTAAAAGTGCGGGCTACACCGTGCGCGGCAAGTACCCGCGCGAAGAGTGGATAAGCCCGATAACGCGCCGCGCGGTGCTGATAATGAATTTGGATAAAGCCACAATACGGCTATGCGCGCAGAATATCGGCATGTACGCCGACCGTATTCCAAAGTCACTTGAAAGGGCGATTGAGCATGCGCCCAACTGCGGCGGCGGTTGCAAGCCGTGGGGCGGCAAGGCATGCGAAGGCGGCTGGAGCTTTACGCTAAACGGGCAAGAGCTTAAAAAGTGCCGATACGGCTCATTCATGTTTAAGATGGTGGATACCTATCTAAACGACCTGCGCGACATGCTTAAGATGGAGCTGGAGTCGCGCATATAAACAAGCGAACATGGGTCAAATGCGACCTATGCATATAAACAGTAGTACAAACGGGAGAGGATAAGCAATGGCGGAAATATATAAGCCCGAAAGTGCGGAGATGGCTAAAACCTGGAATCCGCAAGAGGTTGAGGATAAGCTCTACCGCGAGTGGGAAGAGAACGGATACTTCACGGCGCATCGCGTAGAGGGCAAAAAGCCCTTCACGTTAGTCATGCCGCCGCCAAACATCACCGGCCAGCTGCACATGGGTCACGCGCTTGACGCCATGCTTCAGGACGTGCCCACGCGCTATCACCGCATGAAGGGCGACCCGACCTTGTGGCTGCCCGGCACCGACCATGCGTCCATCGCGACCGAGGTCAAGATTGTCGATCAGCTAAAGGCGGAAGGACTGACCAAGCAGCAAATCGGCCGCGAGGAGTTCCTAAAGCGCGCCTGGGACTGGAAAAAGAAGTACGCCGACCGCATAACGCTACAGCAGCGCAAGCTGGGTGCATCGTGCGACTGGACTCGTCAGCGCTTCACTATGGACGAAGGCTGCAGCAAGGCGGTTAACGAGGTATTCGTACGCCTGTACGAAAAGGGACTCATATACCGCGGCGAGCGCATAATCAACTGGTGCCCGGTATGTAAGACCGCTTTGTCCGATGCCGAGGTCGAGTACGAGGAGCAGGATTCCCATCTGTGGTACATACGCTATCCGGCGGCGGACGGCGGCGAGGGCGTAATCGTTGCGACCACCCGTCCCGAGACCATGCTGGGCGATACCGGCGTGGCTGTAAACCCCGAGGATGAGCGTTACAAGGATCTGATAGGCAAAAACGTGCTGCTGCCCATAATGAACCGCGAGATACCCGTCGTGGCCGACGAGTATGTCGAAAAGGAATTCGGTACCGGCGCGGTTAAGATGACTCCCGCCCATGACCCGAACGACTTCGAGGTCGCGCGCAGGCATAACCTCAAGCTCATACGCGTAATCGCCGACGATGGCACGATGAACGAAAACGCGGGCGAGTTCAAGGGCATGACGCGCGAAGACTGCCGCAAGGCCGTGTGCGAGCGCCTTGAGCAGATGGGCCTGATGGTCAAGATTGAAAACTACAAGCACAACGTAGGCACCTGCTATCGCTGCCACACCACGGTTGAGCCGCTTGCGTCCAACCAGTGGTTCGTAAAGATGCAGCCGCTGGCCGAGCCGGCTATCGAGGCCGTGCGCAAGGGCGAAACCAAGTTCATACCCGAGCGCTTTACCAAGACCTACTTCAACTGGATGGACAACATCCGCGACTGGTGCATAAGCCGTCAGCTGTGGTGGGGTCACCGCATACCGGTATGGTACTGCGAAGACTGCGGCGAGATGACCGTGGCGCGCACTACTCCCGATAAGTGCTGTAAGTGCGGCAGCACGCACCTGCATCAGGATGAGGACGTGCTGGATACCTGGTTCTCAAGCGCCCTGTGGCCTTTCTCCACTCTGGGCTGGCCGGACAACACCGAGGATCTTAAGTACTTCTATCCCACCAGCATGCTGGTTTCGGGCTACGACATAATATTCTTCTGGGTCGCCCGCATGATATTCTCCGGCATTGAGCAGATGGGCGAAACGCCGTTCAAGACCGTCGTCATGCACGGTCTGGTGCGCGATGAACAGGGTCGCAAGATGAGTAAGTCCCTGGGCAACGGCATTGACCCGCTGGAGATAGTCGAAAACTACGGCGCCGACGCGCTCAGGTTCTCTCTGGCACTGGGCGTAAGCCCGGGCAACGACATGCGCGTCAGCGAAAAGAAGTTCGACGCGTGCCGCAACTTTGCCAACAAGGTATGGAACGCATCGCGCTTCGTCGTTATGAATCTGGACGGCAAGGCAGTGCCCATGGAGGGACGCCGCCTGACGCTGGCCGACAAGTGGATACTCAGCCGCTTCAACGAGGCCGTGCGCGTAATCAGCAATAACCTGGACGAATACGACACCGGCAACGCCGCGCAGAAGATATACGACTTCGCGTGGAGCGAGTTCTGCGACTGGTACATAGAGCTGGCCAAGCCGCGCCTGCTGGGCGATGACGAGGAGAGCCGCGACACCGTGCGTGCCGTGCTGGAGTACGTGCTGATTGGCATGCTAAAGCTGCTGCACCCGTTCATGCCCTTCCTGACCGATGCGGTATACCGTTATCTGCCGGGCACCGAAGGCACTATAATGCTGAAGAGCTGGCCCGAGTACAAGCCCGAATACGAGTTCGCCGACGAGAGCGAGCATATGCAGGGCATTATGGACGTAATCAACGCCGTGCGTAACCTGCGCGCGACGATGAACGTTGCACCTTCCCGCCGCGCACACATGATACTGCGCGCCAAGGAAGGCTGGCACGATACTTTGGAAGAGGGCGCGCTGTACTTCAAGCGTCTGGCAGGCGCAAGCGACGTAAGCTTCATCGGCGAAAACGAAACCGTCGAAAAGGCTGTCAGCGCCGTATGCCCGTGCTGCGAGGTATTCATACCTCTGGGCGAGCTGGTCGATGTCGAAAGCGAGCTCAAGCGCCTGAATAAGGAGCTAAAGAATCTGGAAAGCGAGATCGCGCGCGGCGAAGGCAAGCTGAACAATCAGGGCTTCATGAGCAAGGCTCCGGCGGCACTGGTTGAGCAGGAGCGCACCAAGCTCAAGACCAATCGCGAGATGCTGGAGAGCGTAAAGGCGCGCATTGAGGAAATGAAGGCGCTCTAATAGGCACATTAAATTAAGTGGCTCATGCCCGGAGCCGGACGCACGCGCGTCCGGCTCCAAGCGCATGGAGGGATTTGAGATGGATTACAGACAGGCGATTGAATATATCGAAGGCGCCTCGGGCAAGGGCAATAAGTGCGGGCTGAGCAATATGGAGCGGCTCATGGCGCGGCTGGGCGATCCGCATAAGCGGCTGCGCGCCTTCCATGTGGCGGGCACAAACGGCAAGGGCTCTGTCTGCGCCTATTTGGACAGTGCGCTGCGCACGGCCGGTTACCGCACGGGACTGTATACATCGCCGCACCTGGAGCGCTTCAATGACCGCATGCGCCTAAACGGTCGCCCGATAATCGATGACCGCTTGGCCGAGGTTACGACGCGCGTGGCTCAAGAGGTTGAGGCACTGCGCAGTGAAGGCGTGTATCCCACATTCTTTGAAATATGCACCGCGGTCGCATTTGAGTTCTTTGCCGAGGAAAAAGTGGACTATGCCGTAATCGAGGTCGGTTTGGGCGGCAGGTGCGATTCCACGAATGTAATTACACCGATGGTATCGATAATTACACCCATAGGCTTTGACCATATGAAGACCCTGGGCAATACCCTGCCCGAAATAGCGGGCGAAAAGGCGGGCATAATAAAGCCCGGCGTTCCGGTCGTAATAAGCCCACAGCCCGACGAAGTGCAAAAGGTGCTTGCCGCGCGCTGCCTGGAAAAGGGCAGCAAGCTATACGACCTGGGCACAAGCGCAATGCAGATGATATTCGAAGACGAGCGTGGCGGCGAGTTTTCGCTCAAACTGGGCGACAACGAATGGCCACGCATATCGATAAGCATGCCGGGCGCGCATCAGGCGATAAACGCATCCTGCGCACTGGTCGCGCTCAACGTGGCGCGCGCAAGTGCGGGACTTAAGATAAGCGACAGCGACATTATGAAGGGACTCAAGCGCGCACACTGGCCGGGCAGGCTGGAGTGGATTGACGGACAGCCCAACATACTGATGGATGGCGCGCATAACGGTCCGGGCGCAAAGACACTGCTCGAATACGCGCGTAGGCATCTGCTGCGCAAGCATGTGGTGCTATTGACCGCCATGCTGGGCGATAAGCCGGTCGAGGATGTCGTAAGGCAGCTGGCGGGCATAACCAATACCGCGGTCGTCACTCAGATAGATTCGCCGCGCGCGCTGGAGCCTAAACGCCTGTCGGTCCTGCTGGAGGCCAACTCGGTATCCAGCCTGATAGTGCCCGACCGCGCAAAGGCGCTGGAGGCCGCGCGCGAAATGGCGGGTGAGGACGGCGTGGTACTTATAACCGGCTCGCTCTACCTTGTCGGTGAGATGCGCGACATACTCGCCGTGGGCGATGGCGGCGCGCTGTGCTGATACGGAGGTAAGTAGATTTGGAATTCTCCCACGAACCGGTACTGCTCGAGGAATGTATGCAAGGGCTTGCCATACGTCCGGGCGGAATATACGTCGACGGCACATTGGGCGGCGGCGGACATTCGTCGGAAATACTTAAGCGTTTGGGCTCGGACGGTCGCCTGATAGGCATTGACCGCGACGGCGACGCCATTGCCGCCGCGACCGCGCGCCTAAACGGCGATAAGCGCTTTTGCGCGCTGCGCGGCAACTTTCACGATGTAAAGCAATTGCTTGCCTCCATTGGCATAGAGCATATCGACGGTATGCTGCTTGACCTGGGCGTATCCAGCTATCAGTTGGACGAAGGCTCGCGCGGCTTTTCATACCACGCGGATGCGCCGCTTGATATGCGCATGGATAGGTCACAGGCGTTTTCGGCGCGCGATGTGGTCAATAACTATTCGGTGCAAGAGCTCACGCGCGTACTGCGCGACTGGGGCGAAGAAAACTGGGCGGCGCAAATCGCGCGCGTGATATGCGACAGGCGCAAAAATGCGCCCATCCAAACCACGGGTCAGCTGGTCGACATAATCGATGCCGCAATACCCGCCAAGTTCCGCCGCAAGGACGGCGCGCACCCGGCGCGGCGCACATTTCAGGCGCTGCGCATCGAGGTGAATGACGAATTGGGTCCGCTTAAGCAGGCGCTTGAAGACGCGGTGAGCCTGCTAAATGACGGTGGCAGACTGTGCGTAATAGCATTCCACTCGCTGGAAGACAGGATTGTCAAGCAGACTTTCCGCACATTGCAGCACCCCTGCACCTGCCCGCCCTCATTCCCGGTATGCGTATGCGGCAAAAAGCCTTTGGGACGCTCAAAGACAGGCAAGCCCATTACCGCGGGCAAAGAGGAGCTTGAGCGCAATCCACGCGCGCGCAGTGCGACATTGCGCGTGTTTGAACGTGAAATAGAAGATTAAGCGGCATGCCGCTTTGCCCGCCCGACGGCGGGCATTTCAATCGGAGGAAATATGCCAGACAAACTCATTACGCCGCACGGCGAAATCGCGCTGCCGGCGTTCTTTCCCGACGCGACGTACGGCACGGTGCGCGCGACGGGCATGGCGGCGGTCGAGTCCACGGGCACGCCCGGCATGGTGATGAACACGTACCATCTGTACAATCGCCCGGGCGCGCGGCTGATTAAGTCGCTTGGAGGACTGCACCGCTTTACCGGCTGGGATAAGGCGATACTCACCGACTCGGGCGGGTTTCAGCTGTTTTCGCTGATACGCGAAAATCCGGCATACGGCGAAATACGCCGCAACGAAATAGTCTTTCGCCCGGAGCGCGGCAACGAAAAGATGACATTCACGCCCGAAAAGTGCATACAGTCGCAACTGCAGTTCGGCTCGGACATAATGATGGCGCTGGACGTATGCACGCACCCGGATGACCCGATGGACGTGCAGCGTCAGTCGGTGGATTCGACAATACGCTGGGGCGCGCGTTGCCGCGAGGAGTACGACCGCCAGACCAAGCGCATGGACAAAAAGCCGCTGCTTTTCGGCATAGTACAGGGCGGCGCGGATAGCGAACTGCGCATGCAGTGCGGGCGCGAGCTGGAACAAATCGGCTTTGACGGCTATGGCTTCGGCGGTTGGCCGCTGGATAGCGAGGGCAACATGCGCTACGACATACTAAAGGCCGCGGCGGACGCAATGCCCGACACTAAAGTCAAGTACGCAATGGGTCTGGGCAGACCCGAGGAGATTGTCAAGCTCACACAGATGGGCTATACGCTGTTCGACTGCGTTATACCCACGCGCGAGGCGCGGCATCAGCGCCTTTACGCGTTTAAAAGCGGTATGGATAATCCGCAGGGTGTGCGCGAGGACTCTTTTTATAATTTCGTATACATACTGGACGACAAGCACTGCCGCGATGATCGCCCGATTGACGAAAGCTGCGATTGCGAGCTGTGCCGCCGCTATCCGCGCGCATACCTGCATCACCTGTTTAAGATGGGCGACAGTCAGGCATACGAGCTGGCGACTACGCATAACCTGCGCTTCTACGCGCGGCTGATGGAGTTTTTGCGCAAATGAGCAAAAAAGTATTTGACGCATCCGAGGTTGCCCAGTCCATACTGAAAAGCCCCAAGTACCGCGCAATTGCGCCCGATGCGGTCAGACGCATTGCCGCCGAGGAGTGCGCAAAGGGCGGCGCCGATGCCGAAAAGCGCGCGCGCAATCGCCTGCACCAGATCGCCGACGCGTTCATGAATCAGCGCGATCAAAATATGCTGCGAGGCTTTTTAGATGAGGGCGACATTGACGGCGCGCTGAATCAGCACGCCTCCACGCGCGAAAGAATGTCTGTGCGCGATGAGTACATGGCCATTATCGCGCGCAACTGCCCACCCGGCGGCACGATAATCGACGCGGCATGCGGCTTAAATCCGCTAATGCTGGGCGCGGCGGGCTATCGCGTGCGCGGGCTGGACATACAGATGACCGCGGTAAGCGCTATAAACGATTGGGCGCAAAAGAGCGGCTGGGACGTAAGTGCCGAGGGCGCGGATCTACTGTCGGTTAAGCAATTGCCTAAAGGCGATCTGACGCTTTTGATGAAACTACTGCCCGTACTGGATGCGCAGAAGGCGGGCGAGGGCATGCGCCTTCTTAACGCTACGCAGTCGCCGCGCGTACTGGTCAGCTTTCCCACGCGCACACTGGGCGGGCGCGGCGTGGGCATGGAGCGCAATTACGGCCAGAAGTTGGAAAACGCAATCGAGGGCAAGTTCACTATATTAGAGCGCACGGTTACCGGCAATGAACTGTTCTATGTGCTGGGGAGGGTTTAACATATGCCCACACTTTATGTGGTCGCAACGCCTATAGGCAATCTGGACGACTTGACGCCTCGCATGCGCATGGCGCTGGAGTCGGCATCGCTCATAGCCGCCGAGGATACGCGCGTCACTCAAAAGCTGCTCACCGTGATGGGCATAAGCCGTCCGCTTATATCCAACCATCAGCATAACGAGGAAATGCGCGCGCCCAAGATAATTAGCCGCATGCTGGAGGAGAATATCGACATCGCGGTGACCTGCGACGCGGGTACGCCGGGCATATCCGATCCGGGCATGGAGCTGGTCAGGGCGGCGTGGCAGGCGGGCGTGGACATTGTGCCCGTGTCGGGTCCCAGTGCGGTGATAACCGCGCTGTCCGCGTCAGGCTTTGACGCGCGGGAGTTCGCGTTCTACGGCTTTTTGCCGCGCGAAAACGGCGATTTGAGAAAGAAGCTACACGCGATAGCGCATGGTCCGCGCGTGGCGGTGGCGTACGAATCGCCGCACAGAATCGTGAATCTAGTCGAGCAGATTGCGCACGAAATCAGCGGCGCGAACGTGTGCGTGTGCTGCGATCTGACAAAGAAGTTCGAAAAGATAGAGCGCGGAAGCGCGGATGAAGTGCTTGAGCGCCTTAACGCAAATCCCAATGTGGAAAAGGGCGAATACTGCGTGGTCATAGACCTGCCCGAAGTAGCGCAGGAGGAGCAGCCCGCGCAAAAGCTGTCGCCGCGCCACATGGTAATGGACGCGGTGCTGGACGGCATGTCGATACGCGACGCGGTAAAGCAGGCGCAATCGCAGGGCGCAAGCCGTCAGGACGCATACGCCGCCGGGCTTGAAATAAAGCGCTGGCTGGAAAGTCAGTTGGATGAGTAAAAAATAACATGCCCGCGCTTATCGCGCGTAGGGGCAAGTGCTATAATATCCCTTGCAAAAAAATTGCATACGACAGTTCGAGATCCCATCCTGTCGCAAAACAAAACCAGGGGCCGGCAATTCACGCGCGCAGGCTCTGCGTGCGTTTTTTTGTCGAGCGGTAAGGAGGAAAACCATTGTCTTTTTGGAAAAAGCTGGATTCTCACGGTAGACTCATGTTTATTACCCGCAGTGCCATTATCGCGGCGCTGTACGCTGCCTTGACGCTTGCGCTGTACCCGATTTCTTACGGCGCGGTGCAGTTTCGCGTGTCCGAGGCGCTGACTCTTCTGCCCATATTCATGCCCGAGGCCATACCCGGGCTGTTCGTGGGATGCCTTTTGTCCAACCTATTGGGTTCGGCAACGCCGTGGGACATAATATTCGGGTCACTCGCTACACTCTTGGCGGCAATACTGACATATGCGACGCGCCGACATAAGCTGCTCGCCGCCGCGTGGCCGGTCATATGCAATGGCCTGATCGTGGGCGTTGTATTGGCGCTGACGCTCAATCTGCCCATGTTTATTACTATCGGCGAGGTCGCGCTGGGCGAACTGGCCGTGGTGTACACGGTCGGCATGGTTATGCTGGCGGCGCTAAAGCGCATGCCGCATAGGCTGATGGGCACGACGGGCATTATGAGATAGCATACAGTAAAACGCCTCCTTCGCTTTATAACGCGTATGGAGGCTGTTTTTGTCTTTACACTTCGGGGGATGCGTATATGCAAAAGACGATAGTAATCGAGGGCGCAATAGACAGCGAATTGCACGTGCTTTACGACATGTTTAAGCCCACACGCGTCATCGACCTGGGCGGCGCATGGCGCGCGCATATCGCCGCGTGTGCGGGCGGGCAGGTGGCACTCCTCACAACCGGTGTGGGCGTGGCAAACGCCGCCGCCGCGACCGCGCTTGCCTGCGCCGCGCTTAAGCCCGATATAGTCATATCGCAGGGCACGGCGGGCGCGCACGATAGGAATCTGCATACCGGCGATATAGTAATTGGCACGCGCATAGTGCGCCTGGGCGCGTACAGAAGTCCCCGGCGCACAAGCGGCATTGATCCGCTTTCATGGCAGCCGCTTGACGAATGCGGCAGCATAGGCAGCGGCATACCCACGGTGTATTCAAGCGATAAAGACCTAACCGACACGGCGCGCCGAGTGCTTAAAGAGTGCGCGGGCGATATGCGCATAGTCGACGGCACATTGGGCTCGGGCGATGTGTGGAACTGCGAGCACGACATGATAGAGTACCTCAATCGCGAATACGGCACGAGCTGCGAGGATATGGAAACATACTCCGCCGCGCAAGTTTGCGCGCAGTTAAATTGCAAATTCCTGGCATTGCGCGTAATATCCAATAACGAACTTCTTGGCGAAAGCTATGCGCCCGAAACCGCGGTGCAGCTTCAAAAAGCCGTGGGCTGCCTTGTAAATGAGCTGCTTAAAGAGTAAGAAAAAGGCGCGAAATCGCGATTCCACCCATATTCTACCCGCGGGGGATGGGCATTTTCTTCGGAATGGGATATGATTTGGACATCCGAAGAAACAGGAGGGGTCAATATGAACCAGGTCACCATAGGCAACTACATCGCAAAGAAGCGCCACGAGAAGAACCTCACGCAGCAGCAGCTGGCGGATATGCTGGGCGTATCCAACAAGACCATTTCCAAGTGGGAAAACGGCAGATGCATGCCGGACTACAGCATTATTCAAAAGCTCTGCGAAGCGCTGGACATGACCATACCCGAAATGATGGACGGCGAGGACGCCGCCGAAAACAGTGTGCGCGCGTATGACGACAACCAGGTGTTGGATCTGCTGCGCCGCACGCAGGAGCTTGAAAAGCAGCGCGCGATGATATTCGGCTTTATGCTGATTATACTGGGCATTGCGTCCTGCGCGCTGTCATCGACCATAGGCGGCTCGGATGTAAAGGACTTTGTGTCCGGACTGCTACTGGGCCTATCCATAGTCGAAATGATTGCCGGACTTGTAATATCGGTAAAAAAGCGTAGCGAAAAGGACTAAGCTATATTGTGAGGTATACCGCCGTATGAATGAGTCGTTTACAAAGGGACAAAGACGCACGTTTTTACTTTGCTTTGCATGCTATTGCTCGGCATATATCGGCAGGCTCAATCTGTCCGCCGTGCTGGGCGGGTTGTCGCAGGATCTCGCGCTTTCCGATGCGCGCGCCGGAATGCTGCAGACCGCGTTTGCACTTGTGTACGCAGTGGGTCAGGTGGTAAACGGCAGCCTAATCGACCGCATAAGCGCGCGGCGGTATATCGCCGTGGGACTCATTGCATCGGCGGTATGCAATGCGCTTTTCGGCATGGCGAATAGCTATCCGATCTTGCTTTTACTATGGGCGCTCAACGGCGCGGCGCAGTCCATGCTGTGGACGCCCGTGGTCAAGCTCATGACAGTGTGGTTTAAGGGCGCGCGGCGCGATAGGGCGTCGTTTGGACTGTCGCTGACTATGATAATAGGGCACTTGGCGGCGTGGGGCGCATCGGGCGCGCTGGCGGCGGTGCTCAGTTGGCGCTACGCCTTTTTCGTATCGGCGGCAGTCATCGCCTTGGCGGGCATTGCGGGGCTCACGCTCTTACGCGATAGACCCGACGCGGGCGAGGACATAGAAGCCTCGGCGCAGAGCGCGGATAGCGCAAGCGCCGCTGCCGCCGGCGCCATGCCCATTGGCAAACTGATAGGCACGACAGGGCTATATGCCTTGCTTATAGCGGGCGTATGCAACGGCTTTGTGCGCGACGGCATAACCACGTGGGCGCCGTCTATTTTGGCAAATGCGCAGGGCGGCATGGCGCTGAGCTCAACGCTCATTACGCTAATAATACCCGCGATAAACGCGGTGGGCATAATCACGGTTAGGTGCATTTACGGAAAGTTCAGCGGCAGTGCGCGCCAGGCGTCGGGCGCGCTATTGGTGTTTAGCGGCATTACGGCGTTTTTGCTTATGATTCAGGGCATGCCCGCGGCGGCGTGCGCGGTGCTCATGGGCGTGTGCTGCGCGATGAACTACGGCATTAACCCCATGCTGACCACGCTCATACCCATGGAGTACGAAAATGTCGGGCGCGTGGGCATGGTCGCCGGACTCATGGACTGCTTTATTTATCTGGGCAGCGCACTGGCGGGCACGCTGACCGGCATGCTAAGTGACGGCATGGGCTGGCAGTTTGTGTACGCCGCGTGGGGGTGCGTGTCGCTCATGGGCGCGGCGCTTGCAATGCTTTCCGTACGCGGCAAAAAGAACATCTCGCTTTGATATATGGCTTGAGCTTCAGGCGTTTGCCACGATTTTGATTGAAATATGCGCTCAATAAATAACCCGGTGCTCAATATAAACCAATATTGTGCTTGCAGCATTTACGAACGCATGATACAATCGACTGAGATAATGGCACGTATATAACTGCGTGTGATGGATAAAAGAAGCCGCATGGAGGACTTGGGATGTTCGAGTTTTTAAAGAAGCTGCTGGCGGGATCAAATGAGAATGAAATCAAAAAGCTCATGAAGATCGTCGAGCAGATAAATGCGTTCGAGCCCAGCATACAGGCGCTCGACGATAATCAGCTGCGAGGCAAGACCGATGAGTTCCGTCAGCAACTGCAAAACGGCAAGACGCTTGACGACATACTGCCCGAGGCATACGCCGTTGTGCGCGAGGCCACGCGCCGCGTGTTGGGCAAGCGCCACTTTGACGTACAGTTGATTGGCGGTATAGTGCTGCATCAGGGTCGCATAGCCGAAATGAAAACCGGTGAAGGTAAGACCCAGACCGCGCTTTTGCCCGCATACTTAAACGCACTGACCGGCAAGGGCGTACACATCGTTACCGTCAACGATTACCTCGCCAAGTATCAGGGCGAATGGATGGGCAAGGTGTATCACTTCCTGGGCATGGAAGTGGGACTGATACTGCACGACATGCCCAATGATCAGCGCAAAAAGTCCTACGCCGCCGATGTTACGTACGGCACAAACAACGAGTTCGGATTCGACTACCTGCGCGACAACATGGTCATATATGCCAAGCAGCGCGTGCAGCGCGAATTGAACTTCGCCATAGTCGATGAGGTCGACTCGATACTCATCGATGAAGCGCGTACACCGCTTATTATATCCGGTCGCGGCGATAAGCCCACCGAGATGTACGCCATAGCCGATCGCTTTGTTAAGACGCTCAAGGACGAAGTGGACTACACCCGCGATGAAAAGCTCAAGGCGGTCAACTTCACCGAAGAAGGCGCGGCCAAGGCCGAAAAGCACTTCAATGTCGAAAACCTGTCCGACATAGCCAACACCGAGCTCAACCATTATCTGATACAGGCACTTAAGGCCAACACGATGATGAAGCGCGATGTGGACTACGTCGTGCGCAACGGCGAGGTCGTTATCGTCGACGAGTTCACCGGTCGACTCATGACCGGCCGCCGCTATTCCGACGGTCTGCATCAGGCGATAGAGGCCAAGGAAGGCGTAAAGGTCGCGCGCGAGAACCGCACGCTGGCCACGATTACATTCCAGAACTACTTCCGCATGTACTCCAAGCTCTCCGGTATGACCGGTACCGCCAAGACCGAAGAGGACGAGTTCCGCGGCATATACAATCTGGACGTCGTTCAGATACCCACAAACAAGCCCATGATCCGCGTGGACAAAAACGACCTGCTCTTTAAGAGCGTGGCGGGCAAGTATAACGCGCTGTGCGAAGAGATAGTGCGCATACATAAGACCGGTCAGCCCATTTTGGTGGGTACCGTATCGGTCGAAAAGTCCGAAATTATATCCAAGATGATAAGCCGCATGGGCGTGCCGCACGTAGTGCTGAACGCAAAGTACCATGAGCGCGAGGCCGAAATAGTCGCTCAGGCCGGTAAGGAAGGCGCGGTCACGATAGCCACCAACATGGCCGGTCGTGGTACCGATATACTGCTGGGCGGCAACCCCGAATTCCTGGCGCGCAACGAAATGCGCCGCATGCAGTACACCGATGAGATAATCGAAGAGGCATCCGGCGGCAACGAAAACGTGTCCGACGAAATCAAGGCGGCGCGCGAGGTATGGAACGAGCTGCTAAGCAAGTATAAGCGCGACACCGATGCGGCACATGACCGCGTGGTAAAGCTGGGCGGACTTATGATAATAGGCACCGAGCGCCACGAGAGCCGCCGCATAGATAACCAGTTGCGCGGACGTGCGGGTCGTCAGGGCGATCCGGGCTGCTCTCAGTTCTTCGTATCGTTCGAGGACGATCTGATGCGCCTGTTCGGCTCCGACCGCATTAAGCCCATGGTGGATAAGCTGATAACCGACGAGGGCACCGCGCTTGAGCATAGCGCATTGTCCAAGCAAATCGAGAATGCGCAAAAGCGCGTTGAGGGTCGCAACTACGACACCCGTAAGCACGTGCTGCAGTATGACGATGTAATGAACACTCAGCGTAACGTCATATACGGTCAGCGCCGCGCGGTATTGGATGGCGTGGATGTACACGACAATATCTTGCAGATGATCGATTCCATCGTGAACGATTCCTGCAAGCTGCAGATAGCCGATCATGCCGATCCCATGGATTGGGATATAAAGGGTCTGGGCGAGTATCTGGAGCATGTATGCCTAAAGCCGGGTCAGGTACAGCAGGCGTTTGACCAGCTGACCGAAATGACCCGCGACGCAATGGCGGCGAAGCTGATTGAAATGTCGCGCGCATTCTATGCCGAGCGCGAGCAGTACGCCAAGGACGCCGGCGCCGACATGCGCGAGATAGAGCGCGTGGTACTTCTGGGCGCGGTCGACAACCGCTGGATGGACCATATCGACGCGATGGATCGCCTGCGCGAGGGCATTGGTCTGCGCGCATACGGTCAGCGTGACCCGGTCATCGAGTACAAGACCGAGGGCTATCAGATGTTCGAGGAAATGGTGCATCTGATTCAGGAGGATACGCTGCGCAAGCTGTTCTTCTTTGAACTGCAGCGTGCGCCCGAGCGCAAGCAGGTAGCTCAGCCCGTGACCACTAATGTGGATGCCGCCGCGACCGCAAAGCGTCCGGTGCGCGCACAGAAGAAGGTCGGCCGCAACGATCCCTGCCCCTGCGGCAGCGGCAAGAAGTATAAGTACTGCTGCGGCAAGGACGAGGGTAATGATTAGAGTGTGTTTCTAAAAGGGAAAACTGCAAGTTCGAGTGGATTTTTCGTCAGATCAAGGATGAAAGCCGAAGGTTTAGTGGGGCTAAATCGAGGCTTTCAGACGCAGAGATGGCGGAAAAGCCGCCGAAATTGCAGCTTAAGGAATTTTAGAAACACACTCTAGAAAAAAGGCGGCGATAGTATGCCGTGCATGGGTTCATTAGTGACTCCGCCGTAACGGCGGGGCGCGATATCAATTTATATTAACCGATTTAAATTTTGAAGGGGATGATTTTGTGATAGAGTTCGAGCAGCATCGCACCGACCTTGCTCAGATCCGTAAACTTATCGCAGAGGCAGGTGAGTCACTTTGACGTCGCTAAATTAAAGCGCGACGCAGAGGAACTCGAGGCTGAAATGGGCGCACCCGGATTCTGGGACGATCTGGAGCACGCCAACGCGGTAAGCAAGCATATGAAGACGGTTGAGAGCAAGCTCAATCACTTCAAGCACCTAAACGACAGCGCCGACGACGTCGAGGCCATGATTGAGCTGGGCGACGACGGCGACGATAAGGAACTCGAGCAGGAGTGCGCCGAGGAAATTAAGCGCATGTACTCCGAGCTGGAGGAGATACGACTGACCACACTGCTCAACGGCGAGTACGACGAAAACGACGCTCTGCTCAGCTTGCACGCGGGCGCGGGCGGAACCGAGGCACAGGACTGGACACAGATGCTGTACCGCATGTACACGTACTACTGCCAGAAGCATGGGTTTGAACTAAAGGAAATAGACCTGCTGGAGGGCGATGAGGCCGGCATTAAGTCGGTCACATTCCAGGTGTCGGGCGATTACGCGTACGGCTTTATGAAGTGCGAGCGCGGCGTGCATAGGCTTGTGCGCATATCTCCGTTTGACGCCAACGCGCGCAGGCATACATCGTTCGCGTCGCTGGACGTGGCGCCCATTATTGACGAGGACTCCAGCGCCCTGTTTAGCATGGAAGATGTGCGCGTGGATACCTACCGCGCCAGCGGTAAGGGCGGTCAGCACGTTAACCGTACCGACTCGGCAGTGCGTATGACCCACCTGCCCACCGGCATAGTCGTGCAGTGCCAGAACGAGCGCAGCCAGATACAGAACCGCGAAACCTGCATACGCATGCTGACGGCAAAACTTGCCGAAAGGCGCGAGCAGGAGAGGCAGGAACTGCTGGGCGATATAAAGGGCGAGCTCAAGAAGATAGAGTGGGGCAGCCAGATACGTTCCTACGTATTCCAGCCCTACACCATGGTCAAGGATCACCGCACCGATTACGAGGTCGGCAATATCCAGAGCGTTATGGACGGTAACCTCGACGGCTTCATAACCGCGTACCTGCAAAAGGCCGCATCCAAGCCTACCGAGGAATAATAAAACAATCGGCGCCGCAGCAATCCGCATAAGCGGTTGGCTGCGGCGCTTGCCGCATTATGCGCGCGGAGGGACAGTATGGCGGACTATAGCTTCTTTTGCAACAGCGAGTGCGAGTACTTTCCGTGCCATCAAACCGATGACCGCGAAAACTTTAATTGCCTGTTCTGCTATTGCCCGCTGTATGCCCTGGGGCGCGAGTGCGGCGGTAATTTCAAATACACGTCTGGCGGCATAAAGGACTGCTCCGACTGCCTCTTTCCGCATAGGCGCGAAAACTACGCCGCGGTGCTTGCGCGCTATAGCGATATACTGGATATAGTAAGGCGGCAGGACGCGCAAAGCAGTCGGGAAAAACACATGCCGGAGGAAATATGAAGACAAAAGTTTTAAGCGCAATTGGCGCATTTTGCCTGCAGGCGGCGCTGATATTGGCGATACTGTTTGCAGTCACGTTTGATAGGGAATTCTACACTACCGAATATCAGAAGCTGGGCGTGTACGACAGCTGCGGCGCGGACAGTAGCACTCTGGAGCTGGCGACCGACATTGTGCTGGACTACCTGCGCGGCACGGCGGACGGCATGGGCGGTACGGGCGTGATAGACGGCGAAGCGCGCGACATATTCGGCACGGATGAGCGCACGCACATGGCGGACGTAAAGGGACTATTCGAGCTGGCATTGGTTGTCATACTCGTGTGCGGCGTAGTCGCGATAATATGCATGCTCGCGGCCGGGCGCGGCGGCAATGCCATGCGCAAGAGCGCGGCGCAGGGCGCGCTGACCGGCATGGGCATATTCGTGGTGCTTTTGGGCGCGGCGGCGATATGGTTCGCCGTGGACTTTTCGGGCGCGTTTACCGCGTTCCATCATTTGCTGTTCAATAACGGCTTGTGGCTGATGGACCCGGATACGCAGTTCATGATACGCATGTTCCCATCGCAGTTCTTTGCCGATATGGGACTTAGGATAGCTGAATACACCGGCATGGCGGTCGTGGGCGAAGTGACCGTGATATGCATTGCCGGATTCGGACGGGGGAGAATGGCATGAGGTATGACGATATTGCGCGTGAAAAGGCGCAAAAGCTTATAAAGGCAGGTCACGCGCGCATACTGGCGATAGAATCGTCGTGCGACGAAACCAGCGCCGCTGTGGTGGATGACGGACGCGTTATGCTGTCCAATCCGATTGCGTCCCAGATAAAGCTGCACGAGATTTACGGCGGCGTTGTGCCCGAGATTGCATCGCGCATGCATGTCGAGGCGGTGGACGCAATGGTGGATCAGGCGCTTGAGCAGGCGGGCTGCACGCTGGATTCGATTGACGCCGTGGCGGTTACGTACGGTCCCGGCTTGGTCGGCGCACTGCTGACCGGCGTGGCGGCGGCAAAGGCGCTGGCAATGGGGCGCGAGCTGCCGCTTGTGCCCGTCAACCACATCGAGGGGCATGTCAGCGCCAACTATATCGCGCATGCCGAATTGGAGCCGCCATTTCTGTGCCTTGTGGTATCGGGCGGTCATACGCATCTGGTTGTCGTGCGCGATTACGGCGTGTATGAGCTGATAGGTCAGACCGTGGACGATGCCGCCGGCGAGGCGTTTGATAAGGTGGCGCGCATACTGGGTCTGCCGTATCCGGGCGGTCCTAAGATGGACGAGGCCGCGCAGGGCGGACGCGATGACGCGTACACTTTCCCAAAGCCTTTGGTTAAAGACAGCATGAACTTCTCCTTCTCGGGCATAAAGACCGCGGCGATAAACTTAAGCCATAAGCTTGAGCAGCAGGGGATAGAGATAAACCGATCCGACTTTGCCGCGTCGTATAGGCGTAGCGTGGTCGCGGCACTGGTCGAGCGCACGCGCGAGGCGGCGCGCCTGACCGGCATGAAGCGCGTGGCAATGGCGGGCGGCGTGTCCGCAAACAGCCTACTGCGCAGCGAAATGCAGCGCATGTGCGAAAAGGACGGGCTTACCGCGTACATGCCGCCGCTCAGACTGTGCACCGACAACGCCGCCATGATAGGCAGCGCGGCGTTCTATAGGCTCATGCGCGGCGAGATAGCCGGGCTGGATCTCAACGCCGTGCCCATGCTTACGCTGGATATGACGGGCACAAAGTAAGTCCGCCGACCGCGAACAAGCATCGGCGCGATTACGCTCATATGCTCAAAAAGACGAACAACGGGCAAAACAGCAATTCGATAGTTCGGAAACAAACCGGCTGACATAGATTTCAGCCGGTTTGTTTTTGTAATTGGACAGCGTCATGCGTTATTCGGGGCGCAAAATCGGTCTGAATCGAATGTATAATCCGATTCGGTATACAAAATTGCGCACAAGCAAGCGCGCAAAGATAGCCGGATTTCCACCGATTTAGACACATTTGTGGACAAAGTGTGAATGCGGCTGTGGACAAAATCGCGCCATTTGGGCATTTAAGGCACGCAATGTAAAGCACTTATTTTACGCGCGCGGCATGCAAATATTAACGCGCGGGCGCGCAAAGGGTACTTGACACGCGGTTTGCAAATGTATGCACTATGCATGGAATGCGTTTTTGAGCGCGAAGTGTGCTTATATGGTTAATGCGCATACGACTTCCGGCGCGACTTGGAGATACTTAAAATCCACATAAAGCACAGTGTGAACATGTGGATAACTCGGCTATACATGCCCGTATGTGGCTTACAAACTGGGGAAAAAGCCGCAATCGACCGATTTATGGGCAAAAGATATGTGGATAACTCTGTGGAAATTGTGGAGAGTTTTGCAAGGAGTGCATATTAGTAACAGCATGAAATTTGATCACGCGATTGAGCATGTCCATTTAATGGGCGAAATCGCGGCACCGGGCGCAAATTCGCCCAAACCGCAAAATGCATAAAAATACATACACGGACAATCAAAAGCGCTATTGCCCAAAGCGCGGCGCGGGTTTATAATAAAAGCATGAACGATAGCGTTACTTGTTTATGTGAAAACTCGAAAGGGGCATTACAGACAGTGAAAAAACTGAATTTGCTGGGTTATGATCTGGGCGCGTCCAGCGGGCGCGCAATGCTGGGCGAATTCGATGGCGAAAAGCTGAAGATAAGCGAATTGCACAGGTTCATTAACGAGCCGGTGCGCATAAACGGACGACTCAAGTGGGATGTACTTTATCTCTTCCGCGAAATGAAACAGGGTCTGTTCAAGGCGCACGCCAACGGAGCGGTCGACGGCATGGCCATAGACACGTGGGGCGTGGACTTCGGTCTGCTGGACAAAAACGGCGATCTGCTGGGCAACTGCACGCATTACCGCGACGAGAGCACCAACGGCATGATGGACGAGGCGTTTAAGATAATGCCCAAGAACGAGCTGTTCGAGCGCACGGGTCTGGCGTTTTTGCAGTTCAATACGCTCTATCAGCTCTTGGCACTCAAAAAGTCCGGCTCGCCCATACTGGACGCGGCGGATACCCTGCTCATGATGCCCGATTTGCTTGGCTACTTCTTTACCGGCTGCAAGGGCACCGAGTACACTATAGCGTCCACGGGTCAATTGATTGATCCCTTCAAGCGCGACTGGTGCCACGAGATAATCGACCGCTTCGAACTGCCCGCGCACATATTCACGCCCATTGAGCAGCCCGGCACAATGCGCGGCTACCTCAAGGACGAGATTATGAACGAGGTGGGCTGCGGACGCATACCTCTCATCAATACCGCGTCGCACGACACCGCCTCCGCCGTGGCGGCAGTGCCCGCCGCGAACGAGAATTTCGCGTGCATATCTTCGGGCACATGGTCGATAATGGGCTGCGAGCTCAAGACGCCGCTCACCCGCACCGAGGTGCTCAATGCCGGCTACTCCAACGAAGGCGGCGTAAACGGCACCGCGCGCCTGATGAAGAACATAATGGGTCTGTGGATAATTCAGGAGTGCAAGCGCGACTGGGACCGCAAGGGCCGCAATTACTCGTTTGCCCAAATCGCCGAAATGGCGGAGACCGCAGAGCCCTTCATGGCGATAGTCGATGTCGATGATCCCGAGTTCATGGCGCCCGGTCATATGCCGCGCCGCATAGCCGAGTACTGCCGCAAGACGGGTCAGGCGGTGCCCGAGACCGATGCGCAGATAGCGCGTCTGGTGTTCGAAGGACTGGCGCTGGCGTACCGCAAGGCGGTCGAAAGCCTGGAGCGCGATATGCTGGGTCATAAGGTGGACGCGCTCAACATTGTCGGCGGAGGCAGCCAGAATATACTGCTCAACCGCTTTACCGCTTCCGCTATGGGCAAGCCGGTAATAGCCGGTCCGGGCGAGGCGACTGTCATAGGCAATCTGCTGATACAGGCCATGGCACTGGGCGAGATAGGCTCGCAGAGCGAACTGCGCCAGGTAGTGCGCAATTCCTTCGAAACCCGCGAGTATATGCCCGAGAGCGGTCTGGACTGGGACGGCGCATACGAAAAGCTGCTTCGGATGACGGCGCGGTAAGAGCTTGATTTAGATAATGGGCTGCGAGGAAGTGCTGGTCACTTTCTTGCAGCTTTTTGTGTTTTTTTAGCTGTTAGTTTGAGGCGCGCGGGCGCGCCAGCCGTTAGCCGTTAGCGGTTGGCTGTTAGCTTGAGTTAGTGTGCGATTTAGTGGTCAGTGATCAGTGGTCAGTGATCAGTGGTCAGTGGTCAGTTTGAGTTAGTGTGCGGGGACGTGGGGCGGCAGTCGTTGGCTGAGTTAGTGTGCGGGAACGTGGGGCGGGCAGTCGTTAGCTTGAGTTAGTGTGCGGGGACGTGGGGCGGCAGTCGTTGGCTGAGTTAGTGTGCGGGGACGTGAGGTAAGTAGTCGTTAGCTTGAGTTAGTGTGCTTGTTGATTGACCTGATAGTCATATTTTGATATAATGTGACTATATGGAGGTGCTTATTATGGACTGCATTAGGCCGTCATCGGATTTGCGCAATCATTATGGAGAAGTCTCTTCGGACTGCCGCGAATCGCGCGAACCTATATTCATAACCGTCAACGGGCGTGAGGATACCGTGATAATGAACAGCTCGGCTTTTCGCGAAATGCAGGCGCGATTGGAGCTGTATGATACTTTGGCACGCGCGGAAGAAGATGTGCGGGAGGGCAGGGTATCGCCACTTGAGGACACATTTGACGCTTTGCGCAGGGAGCTTAAAGATCGATGGGCGAAATGAATGAGAGCGGCTATCGCATTTTAAAAACCCAACTGTTTAATGAGCAATTGCGTGCCATAGCATTATACATAGCCGAAAACGCACAGGACGCGCAGCCGGCACTGAAATTGCTGGACGAAATCGAACAGCGTATCGAAGCAATGAGGTATTTTCCGGGCAGAGGCGCAAGACCGCATGACAGGCGATTGCGAGCGCTGGAGTATAGGTTCGTTACCGTCGGCAGTTATATTGTCTTTTACAGCTATTCGGACGAGTCACACACGGTCACCGTACTGGCTATTGTGCATTCAAAGCAGCATTACGCGAATGTGCTGTAGGAGCCGTTAGCGGTTAGCCGTTAGCTTGAGTTAGAATGCTGAGCAACTTGGCACGACTCACTCAATATAGCGTCAATAAGGAACGAAAAGCATGAAACCGGCAATATAATATTAGAGTGTGTTTCTAAAATTCCTTAAGCTGCAATTTCGGCGGCTTTTCCG
>CAYTOU010000006.1:1438-25413 GCA_964439295.1 uncultured Oscillospiraceae bacterium | reverse complement strand
GCGAACGGCTTTTCTTTGCAGCTTTCTTTTCCCGAAAAGAAAGCGCGTTCCCCCCCATGCTGCGAACACAGCAACCCCATAATTAGAAAGAGCCGCACGCAAAAAACGTGCGGCCTGTTTGGTGTGCGGGGATATTAGCCGACTGCCACCTTGTCGGTGTCTTCGGTGTCTTCAGTGCTGAAGAGGGTAGCAACGCCGGATACCTGCATGGCATCGTTGAGAGCATTGATAAGCTCGGTCTGTACGTTGGTTACCAGAGTGGTCAGATCCTCGTCGGTAGCGTCGGCCAGATTGAGAACGCTCTCGGCGCCGGAAGTCAGGAGCTTGTCGGAGCTCATGGGCATCTCGGTCAGGTTCAGATTGCCGCTGACGGTGATAACGTCGGCAACGTTCATGTTGAAGTTGATTTCAGCTACATCGTTGTCGCCGTCTTCCTTCTCGGCCAGATCGTAGTCAAGCGCGAATAGGTTCATGTCGTTCGAGCCGTCGGAGTAGCTTACCGCAATGTTCGTGGTGCTGTTGTCGTCGCCGGAATCGGTCCTTGCATAGGACAGGGTTACAGAGCCCATGGTCTCTTCGCCGGAGGTCATAGAGATGGTAGCAACGCCGTTTGCGGAATCGTCGGTAGTGGTCTTGTCGTAGTTCAGGGCAAGCACTATCGCGTCGCCTTCCTCGCCCAGACCTGCGGGATCAATGCTCATGACCATGTCAACAGTGCCGTTGTCGTCGGTGCCGTCAGCGATCAGGCTTATTTCGGACAGAGCGGTCTCGGCGCCGGTCATGTAAATGGACATTTCCATATCGGCATAGTCATCGCCGATAATTACATTGGTCATCTCGTAGTCGAAGGAAGTGTTTTCCAGATCGCTGTCGCTGAGCTCCTCACCGGTAGCCTCGGCCAGACCGGTGATGTAATCCGTAAGATCCAGGGTGAAGCGGTCGAGCTTCATGTAGTTGACCTGGGTCTCGGCATCGTCCGCGGTCTCAAATACGGTCATCTTAATGCCGTTGGGTACGGATATCTTGGCCATGTTATCCACGATCATGCCGTATATCTCGGACATGTCCAGATCGCCTTCGGCAATGCCCATGTCGATCATGCCTTCCAGAGCAGCATCGGCGGACTCTATGGCAGCCTTGGTCGCTTCGTTGCCGTAGATGGCATTGATCAGGTCGGATACCAGCTTGGTAGCGGTTTCGGCATCCAGCTCGATAACAGTCTCGGTGCCGGTGTAGCCGGTGTCGCCAAAGCCGTACTCAACATCGGTGTTGGTGACTACGTTTTCGGAAGCAGCCTCAAGATCGGCGTAAACAGCGCTCAGATCAACGTCCAGCTGTTCCAGATCGATATCGGCAAAGTCATCGTCGCCGTCGTCCTCGTCGGCAGCTATGATCAGGTTCCAAAGCTCACCGGCGATTTCGCTTATATCGGCGTACTCGTCGCTGACCTCAAGACCCAGCTTGCTCATTGCCTCGCCAAAGCGCGCATAGGGAACGGATACCAGCTGATTGGCTATACACAGGGTCGCTTCGCTCTCGCCCAGCTCAAGTGCCAGATTGGCGTTGGTGTCGGACGGAGTGCCTACCTGCAGACCCATAATGCCGTTCTTGGCAGATGCGTCAAAGCCGCCCAGCAGCTTCAGCGACAGACCCGAGAAGTCCAGCTCGGTGCCCATGTAGTTGACGGTAACATTGCTCAAAGTGCCCTCATAGTACTCGGCACCCTCTGCCTGAGCTACCATGGGAACAAGCATCATCACGGCGACAAACAGCGCCATGACTTTACGAATGATGGAATTCTTCATTGTAATCCCCCTTAGCGTTTTTGGTTCCATTCGATAGACGAAAACAATCAGCGTCCGGTTGCAATTATATCCGAATTATCCATTAAGAATCAATGCACTTTGTCCGAAATATACATTCTGTTGTCTTAAAAATACCGTTACAAGCTTATGCACTCGGTCATTTTAAGCAAATCGGGCATTGCGTCGATGTCGATAAGGCGCGTGCCTTCGGTCATTACGCTGGCATTGCCGCACGCCGCGCCCCACTTAAGCGCGCCGCATGCGCCCTCGCCCAGTGCAAAGCCGTGTACAAGTCCCGCAACCATTGAGTCGCCCGCGCCCACGGTCGAGCGCACCGGCACATCTAATGTAGGCGCAAACCACGCCTCGCTTTCGCCCACAAGCATTGCGCCGTCGCCGCCCATGGATACCGCGACCCATGTGACGCCCGCGCGCACTATCTCGCGCGCACAGTTCAGTATGTCCTTTTGATCGTTAAGTTCGCGCCCGCACAGCAGTCCCAGCTCGTACTGGTTGGGCTTGATTAGGAAGGGCTTAGCCTTAATGCCCTCGCTCAGCCGCTCGCCATCGCAGTCCAGCACGCAGCGCGCGCCGTTAGTGCGCTCAATCGCGCGCCTGTAAAACGCGGCATCCGCACCCTTGGGTAGGCTGCCGGTCATTACGACATAGTCGCTGTCCTTAGCGGCAAGCGCGATCTTATCTTCCATGGTCTTTAGCGCATCGGCGGGTACGAATGTGCCCGACTCGTTTATCTCGGTTATCTTACCCGTGCGCGTGTCAAGCGCCTTTATGTTTACGCGCAGCGCGCCGTCTATCCACACGAAGTCGCTCTTTACGCCTTCTGATGTCAATCGCGCGCCCACCTTATCGCCGCCGTCACGGTAGTTTATGCCCATCAGCTGCGTTTCGTCCTTTAGGCGCGCGAGCACGATTGCGACATTGACCGCCTTGCCCGACGCGTCTGTCATGGAGCTCTTTACGCGGTTGAGTCCCCCGTAAGTAAAGCCGTCCAGCTCGATGGTCTTATCCAGCGCCGGATTCATGCACACACATGTTATCATTTGTACTTCCCTCCCGATACAAAAACAGGACCGTTCGATATGAACGGCCCCGCGGTTTAATTCAAATTACTTTCTGTTCTGCGCCTTACGCAGGAATGCGGGTACATCGGAATTGTATCCGCGGCGATTGTCGCTTTCGCGGCGATAGCTGGAATCGCTGTCGCTATCGCGGAACACGGGCGCATCGTCGTAGCGAGAAGAGCTGGTCGAGCGATAATCATTGCGCTCGTAGTCGCTGTTCTCGCGGCTATAGTCCGGCCTTACGTCGCGCTGATACGCGTCACGGTCGCTGCGCTCGGGCTGATAGGAGTCGGGCTTTGCGGCACGCGGTGCGGCAGTACGCACGAACGAGGGTATCTTGGGCTCTTCATCGGCCGCATGAGTGGGCTCGCCGCGCAGCTGCTTGAGTATCTCAGCCTGTTCCGGGCTGGGCTCTTCGGCGGGCGCTACCTTTTCCTCGGTCGCCGGTTCCTGAGCGGGCGCCTTGGGCTCGTCCACGGGCTTTTCAAAGCCGGTGGCTATTACGGTTATGCGTACCTCATCCTCGAGCGACTCGTCCACGCCGGCACCGAATATGATGTTGGCCTCGGGATCGGACGCCTCGGTGATGTGGGTAACAGCCTCGTTAATGTCGATTATGCTCATGTCGGCGCCGCCGGTTATGTTGATTAGAATTGCGCGCGCGCCGTCAATCGAGGTCTCCAGCAGCGGAGAAGCCACGGCCTGCTTGGCAGCCTGTATCAGGCGCTCCTCGCCATGACCTACGCCGATACCCATGTGAGCCAGACCACGGGATTCCATGACCGTGCGCACATCGGCAAAGTCCAAATTGATAAGCGAAGGCACAGCGATAAGATCGGATATGCCCGCGATACCTTGACGCAGTATGTCATCGGCAATGCGGAACGCATCCAGCATGGAAGTGGCCTTGCTGACCACGGTGAGCAGCTTGTCGTTGGGAACGACAACCAGCGTATCCACGCAGGTCTTCAGCTGTGCAATGCCCTGCTCGGCATTAAGCATGCGGCGCTTGCCTTCAAAGCCGAAAGGCTTGGACACTACGCCGATAGTCAGTATGCCCATGGAGCGCGCCAGACCCGCAATAACGGGAGCCGCGCCGGTACCGGTGCCGCCGCCCATACCGCAGGTGACGAACAGCAGATCCGCGCCTTCGATAACCTTCTTGATTTCCTCCTGGCTCTCTTCGGCGGACTTTTTGCCTATTTCAGGCTTAGAACCCGCGCCCAAGCCCTTGGTGAGCTTTTCGCCAATCTGCACTTTGGTTTCAGCATTATTGCGCATCAGCGCCTGCTTATCGGTGTTGACCGCGACAAACTTGACGCCGCGCAAACCGGATTCTATCATGCGGTTAACCGCGTTATTGCCCGCACCGCCTACGCCCACGACTATAATCGAAGCGTAGTTGTTGATGTCGTTGTCGTACTCCATCACAATTAATCCCCCTCGCCTTTCTGTGCCAGTCCACGAGCCGCATCGCAACCCTGCGCGCGATGCCCGCGTGCGGGTAAGCCGGCCGCCGTTATTGCTTTTTGAATATGCCGCCGATTTTGTGGCCGATTCCGTAGAATGCATCCATGACCTTGTCCATAGGTCCTTCCGCGGTATCGCCGTTTTGCATATCAATCTTGTCAAATACCATGTCGATTAGTCCCAGAGCCGATGCATAGGGCGGGCTATTGAGCTTGCCCGCACGCGCGGACGGCACCTTAATGGTGCGATTGAGCGCACGAGAAACGTATTCCTTGCCGCCGTGCATCATGCTTATGCCGCCGCCGGTCAGATACAGCGGCGCATTCGCGTCGGGCTTGACCGATGTGCCCTCGAGCGCCTGACGAATCATGTCGATGAGTTCATCCACGCGCGCCGTGATTATCTCGGTGGTAAAGGGACGCTCAAAGCGCTGCGCGCCTTCGCTCAGCTCTATATCGCCCGTACCGTCAAACGTAAATGCGCGCTTGACGCTTTCGGCCGTGGCAAAGGGCACTTCCAAGCCGTATGCCAGATCGGCCGCGATGTGTCCGCCGCCTATGGGCAGAACCTGATAGTCGACCATGGCATCGCCCTGCATTACCATCAGCTCGGTATGCAGATAGCCCACATCGACCATTGCGACCGTCTTGTCGCGCTCTTCGGGCGGCATGAGCAATACCGCCTCGCCCATCGCCGACGGCATGAAGCCGCTTACCTTTATGCCCATGTCGCGCAGTCTTAGCTCAACATCGTCCATAAAGTCCAGCGACGCGGTAACTACAGACACTTTAGCCGACAGCGTACGACCGGTCATGCCCACCGGTGTCATAGTGGGCTCGCCGTCATCCACCTGATAGTACGCAGGTGAATAGGAAAGCACGCTGCCCTGATTTGCATTAAGCTGAGCCACTACTTTCTTCAGTATATCGCTCGCATCTTCCAGCGTAACGCGACCGTCTGCGCCGGTGGTTAGCTGGGACTGACGTATATGCACGCGCATACATTCGCCCGGAACGCCTACGTACAGCTCGGTTACCGGCTTATGTGCCTCTTCCTCGAGCTGGCGCACCGCGTCCTTGATCGCATCGTTCAGCTTATCGGGAGTATTCCACTTCCCGTCATCGGAAAATCCGTCATAAGCCGCCGTGCCGGAACCCAGTATGCTGCAGCGGTGGTAATCTCCGCTTTCAGCCATAATGGTCACTATTTTGGATGTACCGAAGTCGATGGCGGCTGCCATTGTCTTCATAACAATTCATCGCCTGCCTTGCAATAGGGATAAACTCCGAGTCCTACCCCATATTATATATCATTATAGCGTATGGTACGTTCATTGAAAAGGGGGTTATTGTGATTTCATGTTGTTTTTTAGATTAACCCACAATTTCGCCATATATAATACAGCCTATTTGTGTCGGACATATGGCGAAGGGTGTTAAACACCTGTAATTGCATTTAGGCGCCCGCGGTGGGCTGAGGCGTCGCGCTGAACGGCACGAAAGTAGCCGCCGCCTGACCCGGCCTTGCGGTGGGTGTCGCGGTTGCCTCGGGCGGCAAATAGTCCGCCGAGGTCGGGCTGCTCACGTCAACTGTGCCGCTGAGCCGACCTTCTTTTTTTAGCTGCTTAAGCATGGGCTCAATCCAGCTCAGCTTGGTTTCAATTGAGCTTATGTCGCCCAGCTTAAACTCAACGCCATCGCCGGTTTCACATACAATGCTCTGCGAATTGGCGGCGTTTATTTCGCTTATCGTGTCGCACAGGTCGAGCTTTTCTATAGTGCTAAGCAGCGTCTTTATCATTTCGCCGCGCGAGGTATCGATATTGAGCGCCATACCAACGGGCGTGCGCTGTATGTCCACGCCGGTTATTAGCGTGTAGCCGGAGTTACTCAGACCGCTTACGCATTCCAGCACGTACAGTTCGGAATCCACTATGTACGTAAAGCCCAGATGCTCAAACGCGGCGATTGCATTGCGCTTTTCCAGCTTAAGCACGACAGTATCGGGCTTTTGCACATCGACCGAGCACAGCTTGATGTACCCGTTTGCGCGCAGGTTAATCGCAATGTCGTGCTCGTCAATGTCGAACACGCTTTGCCCCAGATGTATGCCCGACAGCGTGCGCGCATCGGCGGCCAGCTCGTCGTCGACGCCTTCAACGACGATATTCTTGACCACCATTACCTTGCGCACCAGTATGCCCGCCGCCGCGCAGGCTATCAGCGCGACAAGCAAAATCGCTATCAGCATACGCTTTTTTGACCTATGTCTATAGCCGCTCATCGCGCACCTCCCACGCATTTAAAGTTTAGACGCGTGTGCCCTTATTGCAGTTCATTGACTATCTTTTTGAATAAGTCGCCGCGCTCCTCAAAGCAGGTGAACATATCAAACGACGCGCATGCCGGAGAAAGCAGCACATTTCCGCCGCGGCAAGTCATGTTCTGTGCCTCAAGTATCGCTTCTTTAAAGCCATCCTTAACTATGTAGGACGTGAATCCGGCGGCGTCCAGCGCGGGGGTAATTTCGGGCGTGGTTTCGCCAATCACGATTGCGCCGCTTATGTACGGCGACTCCACCATCGCGCGCGCCAGCGGTGCATAGTCCGAATGCTTAGTCGAGCCGCCCAGTATTATCGTGGTCGGGCGATCCATGGTATCAATCGCCTTGAGCGTGGAGTCGACATTGGTGCCCTTGGAATCGTTTATGAAGCGAATGCCGCGCAGCTCACGCACGAACTCGATGCGGTGCTCAACGCCCGGGAATGTCTTGAGCGTCTGGCGAATCACATCGATGGGTATGTCTGCGTTCATTGCCATTGCGACGGCGGCAAGCGCGTTTTCAAGGTTATGCTTACCGGGAATGCTTACATCGGTCACGGCGCATATATCGCGCGGGTACTCCAGGCTGTACATGATGCGTCCGTCCTTGACGTACGCGCCCTCGACCTGCTCGCGGCGCGAGAAGAATACGGGCTGAGCGATCATTTCGGACGCCATTGCGCGTGTTACCGGATCGTCATAGTTGAGCACGCACACGTCATCGCGGCGCTGGTTTTCGAATATGCGCTTCTTCATGCGTATATACTCTTCCATTGTACCGTGGCGAATCAGGTGATCCTCGCTTATGTTGAGTATGGCGCTAATCGTCGGGCGGAACTTGTCTATCGATTCCAGCTGGAACGAGGACACCTCGCATACGATCACGTCATCCGGAGTGGTCTTATCGGCGATTGCCGAAAACGGGAAGCCTATGTTGCCCACGGTGTAGGTGGTCTTACCCGAGTTTTTGAACATCTCGCTTATGAGCGTCGTGGTAGTGGTCTTGCCGTTGGTGCCGGTAATGCCCACCACGCGACCGCGCGACAGGCGATACGCGACCTCGATTTCGCCCTCGACCGGTATGCCCAGTTCCTGTGCGCGCTTTACGGCGGGCGCGGTTATCGGTACGCCCGGGCTGATTACAAGTCCGTCGACATGCTCGACCAGCTTAACCGCGTCTTCGCCCAAACGCTTTTCTATATCCAGTCCCTTAAGGCTGTCCAGCGCATCACCCAGCTGGCTTTCGGTCTTGGTATCGTTTATGATTACATTTGCGCCATGTCTACTGAGTAGTGACGCCACGGCAACGCCGCTGCGCGCCATGCCTATAACAAGTATCTTCTTACCAATGAATTGCATAAATCTCTCTCCTCTCCCCCAAAGTTCGGGAGAATTTTCCCAATAGCACGGTTATAAACATTGAAGCAGGCAGGGTCCAGCCCTTCCTGCTTCAAGCCGTGCATCACAACGTGAGCATGGCCAGAAGGCTCATAACCACGCTGAAAAGCGTATACATCGTCACTATGCGCGGCTCTTTCATGCCGCACAGCTCAAAATGATGGTGAAGCGGTGACATCTTGAAGAGCCGCTTGCCGCCGGTCATGTTGCAGTACGCGATCTGTATCATTACCGACAGTCCCGAGACTATCATTGCCGCGCAGACCGGTATGAGCAGCAGCTGCATGCGCGTTACCATAGCCACGCCCACGAGCAGTCCGCCCAGGAACATGGAGCCGGTATCGCCCATTATTACACGCGCCGGGTTGGTGTTGTATTTCAAAAAGCCCAGGCATGCGCCCGCGCCCGCGCCGCAAATCATAGCGGCATTGCGCAGGTTTTCGGCATATACCGCGGCGTCAACGCCCTCGGGTACGGGTACGTAGGACGCGCCCAATGCCATAATGAAGCACATAAGCGAGAATGTCGCCAGTCCCACGCATGAGCAGGATGCCATCAGTCCGTCAATGCCGTCAAGCAGGTTGGCGCAATTGATCATGAACACGAACATGAGCATCATAAGCGGTATGTAGAAGAAGCTCAGGTTCCATTCGACATTCCAGTAGGGAACGATTACGCTCGTGCCTATCTGAGGATTCAAATATGCCCACAGCGTGAGTATGAATCCGCTGACCACCTGCAGGGCTATCTTTTGCCAGGGTGTAAGACCCAGAGAACGCTTTTTCGCGACCTTGATATAGTCATCGACAAAGCCTATCGCGCCGTGCATAAGTCCCGACAAGAGTATATAGAATACAAAATCCCATCTGGTCGAGCCGCGCGCGAATATAATCGATGACACCAGCACCGCCGCCGCCATAAGCAAGCCGCCCATTGTGGGTATGCCCTGCTTGGACAGGTGGCTCTGCGGGCCCAATTCGTATATCGATTGACCGTACTTGAGTTTCTTTAGCAGCTTAATGCTGTACGGTCCCATGACCATTACAATCAGAAAGCTTATGAGCGTTGCCCAGAGTATCTGGTGCATGCCGTCTCCCCCTTTACATATCCAGTTCGATCAGCAGCTCCTGAACTACGACCTTTTCGTCGAAAGGATGCTTTTCTCCCATTATTTCCTGATAGGTCTCGTGACCCTTGCCCGCCAGCACGACCACATCGCCCTCGCGCGCAATTGTCAGCGCGTGCTTTATGGCCTCGCGACGATTCTCTATCACGCTGTAGGGCTTGCCCTCGGGACGCGCGCCCTCTTCTATCGCATGGAGTATATCCATGGGGTCTTCGCCGCGCGGGTTATCGCTGGTTAATATGCAGTAGTCGGCAAGATCCGCGCCTATTTTGCCCATTATCGGGCGCTTTTCGCGGTCGCGGTTGCCGCCGCAACCGAACACGGCAATCAGCCTGCCCTTAGTGAACTGTCTTACCGCGCGCAGTACGTTATCCAGGCTATCCGGCGAGTGCGCGTAGTCCAGTATCACCTGATACGGCGTACCGGTATCCAGCACTTCCATGCGTCCGGGTACGCTTGCGATCTCTTCAAGGCCGCTCTTTATGTACTGCGGCTCGATACCTATGGCATCGCAGACCGACGCGGCGCACAGCGAGTTGTACACATTGAATAGACCGGAAAGCTTTAGGTGTATTTCCAATTCAAACCGCTTATGGAAGTGCATCATGAACGACAGTCCGCGCGGATCGAATTCTATATTGCATGCGTATATATTCGCCTTTTCGCGTATGGCAAAGCGCTCATGCGGAATCTTGAGCTGATCCACAATGCTTGCGGCATGCTCGTCATCGCCGTTGAGCAGCGCGTACTTTGCAAACTCGGGCGTGAGCAGGCGGCACTTCGCGGCGAAGTAGTTTTCAGGTGTCTTAAAGAAGTCCAGATGATCGTGCGACAGGTTGGTAAACGCAACCGCGTCATATATCATGCCGTCCAGCTTATGCAGCGCCAACGCGTGTGCGGACACTTCCATAGTGACCACATCGACGCCCTCGTCCGCCATCTGACGCAGCAGCTTCTGCAGTTCAATGGGGTCGGGCGTGGTCAAGTCGGAAGGCAGGCGCTTATCGCCTATCATGGTCATTATTGTACCAATGAGTCCGACCTTATGACCGGCCTGCTGAAGTATAGACTTAATGAGGAAGCAGGTAGTGGATTTGCCCTTTGTGCCGGTTATGCCAATCATCTTCATGCCGCGCGCGGGATGACCGTAGAACGACTGCGCGATATAGCTCATTGCCAGGCGCACATCGGTTACGACTATCTGAGTGGCATCTACATCCAGTTCGCGTTCGACTACCAGAACCGACGCGCCCGCCGCTACAGCCTGCGGCGCAAACTCGTGTGCGTCGACCTTTATGCCGTGTATGCAGAAGAACAACGCGCCCGGCTCTATCTTGCGCGAATCCGCGCTCAATGACATAACCTCGGTATTTTCATCCCCGCGCACCTTGATTAGGCAGGGCAGCTCTTTTACCAGCTGTTTTACATTCATTGCAGGTCCTCCCCGGATAAGTCTTATATAGCATGGCGGCATGTCTGCGCATGTCTTTTAGGCTAATTAAGCCTTTCGCCGTGCGGAAATAATTTTCCTCATTACGATGATATACCGCAGCGCATACGCATTTGCGCCATGCGCAAACGCAGTGCCGCTGCGGTCCCATCTGCACCGCGCGCGTGGCGCGGCGATATGAATCTATGGACCGGATACCGTCAAGCGCGTATCAATCGTCTATCGCGCGCACCTGATCATCGGTGGGATAAGCCATGCCCAATTGCTTGGCGGCGCTTTCGACATTTTCGTCCGAGCCCGCTTCTTCGATGCGCAGTGCGTAACTTTCCGCATCCATCGTCAGCTCGTGAATTTCTTCCTTAAGCGATGCTATCTTGGCATCGTTATGCGCCGCTGCGGTGCTTATGTATATGCGCATGCCGCACATGACTATAAGTGCCGCGGCCAGAGTTAGGCACAGCGCCTTACCGCGCTTTGCGCGCGTCACGCTTGCCGCCTTACGGCGCTTTTCTTCCATTTCGACCATGCGGCGACGCTCGGCCATGCGCTCGCGGTATATCGGGGCAGGCTTGCGGTATTCGGTATATTTATTGGGCAAATCGTACGTTTGCCTTGGATACTTTCTTTGCGGCTCCATACTACGCTTGCGCTGTCCCCCCTTTGGGCATGTACATTATGCCGTTACTTTGATTGCATGGATTGCCTTAGCTGGCTTATGTACTTGAGACGGTCGCTCATGTTGTCGCGCACCTGCGCGCTGCGCGCCTCGTATACCTCGCTGTCCCATATCTCGAAATAGTCCACCACGCCCACGAAGCTTATGTTCTTGCCCAGCTGCAACATCTGTCTGAGTGCGGCGGGAAGTATCGTGCGCCCCTGACTATCCAGCTCGTAGTTGGAAAATGAATTTCCCGCTATGAACCTGACGTAATCCATGGCGACTTCGTCTGTGGACGGCAGTGTCAGAAGATCCTCAAGTATCTTCTCCCATTTGGCTTTGGGATAAAATGCAATGGCGTTGGCGGTGCCGTTCAGACCTATCATAAAGTCCTTTCCGAGCGCCTCGCGGAAGGCTGTAGGGACGATAACGCGGCCTTTAGCATCAACTGTCTGCGCATATGTGCCAAAGAACAGCATACCTATCCCCCCTCGTGCCACTTGCTATACTTATTGTACCACATCGTTGCACTAAAATCCACTACTCGCCATGTTTTTTCTTATTTTTTTAATTAGGTACACGAAATGCCCGACCGTAAAGCAGTCGGGCTGAAAATGAATTAGCGTGATGTCCGGATTGCAAAGTGTGCGTGTGCTACACGCCCCGCAAAATCTATATAGTAAAGCGCGCGAACATATATCATTCTGCGCTCAATTCCTCATGTTCTTTATACGTACACTGAATGTCGGGCAGTTTAAGCAGCTTAAACCCCAGACCATCGCACGATACCTGATAGTAATTCACCCCGCGCAGTAGACCGCTGAACGCGCCGCGCAGGCTTTGCCCATGCAGATGACCGTATACCACCTGCTTTACGCCGTATGACTCCAATAGATCGGTAAAGCCCGAAGGTCTTTGCTTTTCGTCAAACGGCGGATAGTGCATAAGCACGACTATATCCGCGCCGTCCGCTACGCGTTTTGCGCTCTTAAGTGCCATTTCAAGGCGGATTACCTCGCGGCGGTATATCTTTCTGTCCTGCTCGTGGCGTTCGTCGTCGTCCTGAGTAATTGTCCAGCCGCGCGTACCGCAATAGACGGTTCCGTCCAGCTTAAGACTATCGTTTTGCAATACGTACATGCCCTCCGGCAACGTCTCACGCACCTGTGTGAGCGATGACCACCAGAAGTCATGATTGCCGCGCACCATTATCTTGCGTCCGGGCAGTTTTCCCACCGACGCAATGTCGCCTTTAGCGTCGTTAAGCGTCATTGCCCAGCTGAAATCGCCGGGCAGCAGCACTATATCGCTCTGCGACACGCGCGCGCACCAATCATCGCATATACGTTCAAAGTGATGCTCCCAATGCGTACCGAAAACATCCATCGGCTTTATATCCGAACCGGGTAAATGCAGATCGCCAATCGCATAGACAGCCATCGTCGTTCACCTCCGCTCGGATATGTCATGCGTATCAGATGTCGGTATCCATCGATGACCTGCGCTCGCGCTTGCGATTGCCACCCGATTGAGACTCGTCGTCCTCGTCCTCATCGTCCTCGTCGTCGTCATCATCGTCGGAGCCGAACGCGGATTCCATTTCGTCAAACTCGCGCGGAGGTATATCGTCGCCTACGTCATCTATCTGTATCTCATCCATGGAGCTTACCATGCCCATATCAAGCGAAGACGCATCCACAGCGCCATCCTCGCTTTCGCTCTGCGTCGAGCTGGAGCTGTTGCGGCTCATCTCTTTTAAGCAAAGCAGGCAGTACTCGCTGCCCGGCACAACCGGACGCTCGCCGCACTCGGAGCAAAGCTCCGGCATGGTGCTGTGATCCGGCTCGCCCTTCACCTCGCGGCGGCAGACAGAGCAAAGCTTTTCGCCATCGGTTATGTAATTGAGTTCGCACCTGGGACATTTATGAAATGCCATATTCAACCCTCCCGAAATATGTGACCAAATCGCAGCTGCTTGCGGGTTTGCTTTAGTCGCCGTACATTATAAACCTACGCAATTCATCATGCAAGGGGCTTATTAAAATCTTATGTTAAACACAGCATGCCCCTGCCCGATTTCGGAAGGCTATGCATCGTTTTGCCCATTATTGGTCGTCTGTTTCGCTTAAAAAGTCGCCATCCGCCGTATCCGATTCAAATGCGGGCGCATCTACATCAGGCTGTGAAATAATTTCGCCTATGCGGTCGCAGAGTTTATCAAGACCCTGCCTGCTCTGCGCGGATACCGGAATTACTTCCCACGGCTGTACCTGTAGCGCGCGGCATATGGCCTGCACACTGCGCGAAATCTGCGCGCGACTGAGCTTGTCGCTCTTTGTCGCCACCACGGTAAACTCAATGCCGTAGTGCCTTAGGTACTCTATCATGGTCCGGTCATCAGAAGAGGGGTCGTGGCGTATATCGACCAATGCCAATACGTGCTTTAGGTCTTCCGATGCGCTTAGGTACCCTTCAATCATGCCCTGCCAGCGCGCCTTTTCGTCGCGCGACACGCGCGCAAAGCCGTACCCGGGCAGGTCGACAAGTATGAATTCCTCATCATCCTGAGTGAAGAACTTGAATAGGTTAATAAGGCGCGTCTTGCCCGGCTCGGACGATGTGCGCGCCAGTTTTTGATTGCGTCCCAATGCGTTTATGAGCGAGGATTTGCCCACATTGGACTTGCCCACAACGGCTATCTCCATTGTGCCATCGCTCATGAACGGATCTGCCGCCGCCAGCGACGTAGAGAATTCCGCCTTCTTAATATACATCCGCTGTCCTCCGATTTAATTAAGCCCTTAAAAACACCGCCGCGTCGGTATAAGTCCGGCGCGGCGGCTTGCCCGATTGTCTATTTATGCGCTTGGTGCGCTTGTATCCTTTATCAGTACCGCATCCAGCGCCTGATCCACATTGGCTATCAGCCTAAGATCCAGCCCGGAGCGAACATCGGACGGTATTTCGTCCAGATCGCACTCGTTGTCGCTGGGCAGCAGTACGGTATGTATGCCCATCCTATGCGCGGCGAGAACCTTTTCCTTGACGCCGCCTATGGGCAAAATCTTTCCGCGCAGCGTTATTTCGCCGGTCATGGCAACGTCCTGACGCGCGGGTCTGCCGGTCAAGGCGGAAGCCAGCGCGCAGGTTATAGTCACGCCCGCGCTGGGACCATCCTTGGGCACCGCGCCCTCGGGCACATGTATGTGCAGGTCGTTCTTCTTATAGAAGTCGCTTTCCAGCCCTAATTGTTTATAGCGCATTCGTATTACGCTAAGTGCGGCGCGCGCGGATTCGCGCATTACGTCGCCCAGCTGACCGGTCAATTCCAGATGACCGCCGCCCGGCATTGCCGCCGCCTCGACCGCCAGCGTTTCGCCGCCGACCGCCGTCCATGCCAGTCCGTTCACTATGCCCACCTCGGGCTCGCGATCGGGCTCTTGACGGCGATAGCGCGGCGCGCCCAGGTTATCCTTCAAATCGGCCGCCGAAATGGTCACGCTCTTAAGCTCTTTGTCCTCAATAAACTTGCACGCGGTCTTGCGGCACAGCGCGCCTATCTGACGCTCCAGCTGGCGCACGCCCGCCTCGCGGGTGTAGTTTTCGATTATGCCATCTATCGCATCATCGCGTATCTTGAGCTTGCGCTTGTCAAGACCGTGTTCGCGCAGCTGCTTTGCCACGAGGTGATGCTTTGCTATCTCGCGCTTTTCGTTTGCGGTATAGCCTTCGATGTTTATGACCTCCATGCGGTCAAGCAGCGGGCGCGGTATCGTGTCCAGCGAATTGGCCGTCATAATGAACAGCACGCCCGACAGATCGAAGGGTATATCCAAGTAGTGGTCGCGGAAGGCGAAATTCTGCTCGCCGTCCAGTACCTCCAGCATGGCGCTCGACGGGTCGCCCTTATAGTCCGCGCCCATCTTGTCTATTTCATCCAGCAAGAATACCGGCGTCATAGAGCCCGCCTGACGTATGGCGGTCATAATGCGTCCGGGTATCGCGCCCACGTATGTGCGGCGATGTCCGCGTATTTCGGCCTCATCGCGCACGCCGCCCAGCGACACATGCGCCAGCGGGCGCTTGAGTGCGCGCGCAATCGACTGCGCTATGGACGTCTTGCCCACGCCGGGCGGTCCCACCAGGCACAGGCAGGGTCCTTTCATGTCGTTTTTGAGCGCGCGTACCGCCAGATATTCGGTCAGGCGCTCCTTTACCTTGTCCAGACCATAGTGGTCCTTATCCAGCACCTTGCGTGCGCGCAGCGGGTCAACCGTTGCGGTTTGCTTTTTGCCCCACGGCAGTGCCAGTATCCATTCGATGTACGCGCTGCTCACCGCGATTTCGGGCATGCCGGGTGTCATTGCCTCAAGACGGTCTATCTCGCGCTCCACCTTGTCGCGCGCCTCGTCGTTAAGCGGCAGTGTCTTGAGCTTTTGGCGGTATTCGTATACGTCCGAAGCCTCGCGATCGCCCAGCTCCTTCTGTATCGCGCGAATCTGCTCGCGCATGTAGAATTCCTTTTGGTTCTTATCTATCTGTTCGCTGACCCGCTTTTGTATGCGGATTTCGACATCGACAAGCTGCTGCGCATGGTACATCATGCGGCACACCATGTCCAGTCGCTTGCCCACGTCCAGCGTCTCCAGCACGCGTATGCGCTCGCTGAGCTTGGGCATCATGTGCATGCCCAGCATGTCCGCAAGGTGTGACGGGTTTTCCTCGGTGTCCACATGCTGTAGGTACTGCGGCGGTATGTTGTCCGCCTTCTTTGCCACATCGTGCACGGTGCGGCGCGCTATGTTCATGTATGCTTCTATCGTGATCGCGTCATCGCTTATCGTTTCGCTGACCGCCTGCACATGCGCCACCATATACGGGCGGAAGCGCACGATGTTAATAAGCTTTGCGCGCGTATAGCCGTTTACGGTCACGCTGAGCACCTGAGTGGGCATCTTGACCACGCTCGTGACATTGGCTATCGTGCCGAACGTGTACAGATCCTTTTCAAGCGGCTCTTCTACGTTTTCGTCGCGCTGCGCCACAAGCATTATCGGCATCTTTTCGTTAAACGCCTTTTCGACCGCCGCACGCGACTGCGCGCGCCCCACGTCAAAGCGTACCGGTTCGCTCGGGAACACGACAAGATCCCTGAGCGCTACCATCAGCACGTTTTCGCTGCCATCCGGCTGCAAACCGAACTTGGGCGTATCAATCTGATTCTCGGTAGCCTGCTCGGGCTCTATTACCTGTATCTCTTCGATTGCTTTGCTTGGCAAAACCTTTCCTCCTCGCAGGGCGCGGCGCGCCCTTGCTTCCCCGGATATATCGGGGTATGTCTATTTTACTACAAATCCGCTGTATGTAAAGGGCATTGAATCTATAATTACTTTTAGGTTTTTTGCACTATACCGCTATTGAACATGAGACTGCCGCGCATCGATATGACCGACGCAAGGCTGTCGACGCGCTCGCCGTCAAAGTAGAAGCGGACGCTTGATATGCCGTCAAGGCTACACATGGTGTTGACTATGGAATATACCATTGTGCGCGCACTGCCCGAGGATAGCCCCTGGCACGCCTGATAGAACGCGCCGGACAGGTTGATAAGCACCTGACCGTTTTCAACGCGTATGCCCAGTACATCCGCGTCGGTCACGACTTCGGGCGTAGTGCGGCTTAAAGTCGCTTCATCGGGATCCTGCATCAGCATCTTAATAAGCGCGCGCGGGTTATCCACATCGTAGCGCGGTATGGCGGTATACACCTTCTTAAGCGCGGTTCCGTCCGCCGTGGGATAATATAGTGTCGCTATTTCGCCGACCATTGAGTCAAAGTCACTGCGGCGCATTATGCCGTCGGTGAAGGTGTACATAAGCCGCTTTTGTGAATCGTAAAGCTCGCTTACCACTATGCCGTCAATGTCCAATAGCACGCCGTCCACATTGGGCACAAAGCCGCATATGGAGCGCACGAGTGAACCGAACGCCATCGCGGTCGATATGCCGTTTTTAGTGAAGTAATCGCTTATCGCGCCGTCAAATGAAATGACCGCTATCTTACTGCCATCGCTGGACGTGATTATCTCGGGCGTCTCGCGCAGATACCAGCGCCCGGACGGCATAAGGCGCGCACATGTCGTCGTATCGTCGGGTCCGGACATGATTTCGTCCAATACCGCGCCCAGATAGTCGCCATCCGATATGCTTATGCTATGCACCTCGGGCAGTATGTATTCGCCGCTCTGCGCGCCGAAGTAGAGCGTTACGTTGCGCGTGAGTGCCTCATCGCCGTTTATATGCGCGTCCTCATCGACCGCCGCCTGCCACACGGCACTCATGTCGCAGTCGAATAGCGACATCGTGCCCGCGGGCAGCTGCAGTATGCACTCTTCACTGCCATCTATGAGCACATTGACATACGATATGTATCCGGTATCAATGAGCGAATTGGTCAGCGCCGCGCGCAGCATGTGCATGTGCTCGCTGTCCAGCTGGCGCGCGTCTATCGACAGATCCACCGTGGCAATGCCGCGGCTTACCTCGACCGACAGCACCTGTATATCGCTTTCGCCCAGCGTATCAAGGTCGCTTTCGATAGGCTCAGTCATAACCGCGTCCACCACGACTTCGGCGAGTGTTGTATCGCTTCCCACCGTTACATCGCGCATAATTGCCTTAAGGCAATTGGTCGAATTATCGATATAGTATATCGGCGTACTGTACACGCGGTCGGCGCGGCTGTCGCCTATGGGCGCAAGCGGCGCGGCCGTTTCCGGCTCGGGCACGGATGATACTGTGCCCGTATTCACAACCACCTGGCTTTTGCGGGCGAGCATTGTCCACGCGAGCACCGCCGCCGCAATGACTATCAATATGCCCGCGATTATGAACGCCGCCTTTTGCCTGCGCGTAAGTGAGCTAAATGACTTCACAAATCAAAAACCCTCCAGCAGACCGTTAAGTGAGGCATATGTGACCTTCCATACCTCGCCCTCGCGCACCAGTCGCAGCGGGAATGCACCCACATCGCGCGCGTTGGAATCGCGGAATGAGAACTGCGCATCCACGCATACCGTGGCAGTGCAGCCATCGCCCGAAACCATCGCATCGCCCACCTGATACTGGGTAAGCGTATAGGCGCGTGCGCGCATGTCGCTTGAAAAACTGTCATACGCGGGGCGATCGCCGTTTACATCGCTCTGAGCGAGCAGGGCGTATAGCCCTTCCCAGTCCTTTAGCTGAACATAGCTAAGCGCCATGCTGACCGTGTTGCGCGGGGTCAGGACTAGGCTTTCGTCCCTGTAAGTCACATCCATAAGCGCCGTATCGCTCGCGGCGGCATCGTAATAGAAGTACGAGCGTTCAACGCGCTCGCCCACGTGGTCGCCGTCCTGATCTATCATAATCTGCACCGCGTCGTATTCGCCCAAGTCGGTAATGGCGCATACGATCGACTGCAGTGCCAAGTACCTGCGGCGCGGCACTTCCTCGGCCCAATACGAATCGCTCTGCCAATCGGTGGGCGCATCGTCGGGCGCGTCAAGGAAGTCGCCGGACAGTGTTACCATAAGCACGCCGTCGCTGTCGGTCACCGATATTACGGTAACTTCGGGCGATATGATCGACGTAAGCTCGGAGCTTTGCGCGGAAGGACCGCTTATCAATTCCTCAATGACCGCCTTTTCGCGGCGCTCATCGGTTGTGGTTTCCACTACGCGGCTTTCGGTGGACAGCATGCCGCTTTGCTGAAATTCAAAATACAGATTGACCGTCATATCGTCATGTGCGGCGTTTTCCGCATTGGGCGATACCGGCTGATACGTGGGCGAATCCGGCTCGGGCGTAGTAAGCCTTCCATTAAGCGGATCCAGCGAGCAGCCGCCCAGAAGCATAAGCATCGTTATGCCCACCGCAATTGCAGCTTTGCTTTTCAAATAATCACTCCCATATGCGGCGCTACTTGGGCAGCGTCACCGTAAATACCGATCCCTTGTCCTCGACCGACTGCACGCTTACCTGACCGCCGTGCAGCTGCACTATCTGGCTGACTATGGACAGTCCCAGACCCGTGCCGCCGGTTTCGCGCGAGCGCGCCTTATCCACGCGGTAGAATCGGTCGAATATATGCGCTATTTCCGATTGCGGTATGCCAATGCCCGTATCGGACACCTTTATAACGGCGGACTTCGCGTTTTCGCTCAGTTCGACGCGCACCTTGCCGCCCGCGGGCGTGTACTTAATCGCGTTGTCGATTATGTTATAGAACACCTGCTGCATCTTTGAAGAGTCGCCTTCGACAACGGGCGCGGCGTTTGCCTCCAAAGTCAGGTTAATGTCGCGGTTATCGGCAAGCGGGGTCAAACGCTTTACCGTTTCGGCAAGCATTTCGTCAAGCTCTATATCGCTTAGGCGCAGGCGCATTTCGCCGCTATCCATATTGACCAATGTCAATAGGTCGCCTATGACCGAGTTGAGTCTATCTATTTCCTTATCTATATCGGTCAAAAACTCGCGCGTCATAGCCGGGTCGAATGTGTCCTGGTATATAAGCGATTCGATAAGAATCTTCATCGTGGCGAGCGGGGTCTTAAGCTCATGCGACGCGTTGGATACGAACTGACTGCGCGAGCGATCCAGGTTTTCCAGTTTTTCGCTCATCATATTGAACGCCGCCGCCAGTTGCGCGTATTCGGAATGACCGCGTATAATCACGCGGTGCGAAAAGTCGCCCACGCTCATGTGCTCTATGCCCTCGCTGAGCGCCTTTATCGGGCGCGTGACTATGCGCGACATGAACAGTACGGTCAGAATTGTCGCAATCGCCACGCCCAATAGCCAGTAGAGCATTTGCCGCTGAATGTACATAAGGCGGCTATACAGTTCCTGCTCGCTTACCGAATACAGCAGCACGCCTATCGTGCCGCCGTCCTTTACTATCGCCGATGCGTAAAGCCCGTATACCGACGCGTCATCCGCCAAGCCCAGGGCGCTCAGCAGCCAATTGCCGCCGGGTATTGTCTCTTTATATAGACCATGCGCCTGACTCTTACCGCCCAATACGGATTGCACCTCGGGGTGCTTAAGCTGCGTGCCGTTTAAAAGCGAATAGGCATCGGCCTGCACCGTGCCGTACGTATCCAGCACCAGCACGCGCCCGCCGTACTTGCGCGACGCCTCGGCGGCGGCATCGTATAGCGCCTGACCGTCCTGATCATAGAGCGCGTCCGCCATGGTTATCGCGAGCTGTTCGGACACGGCCTGTTCATCGCTCGCGCGCTGATCCAGCATGTAATCGCCCACCAGATTAACGAGCGACGCCGCCACTACATAGAAGGCGACGCCGATAACAAGCATATATAAGAGCAGTAGGCGCCAACGCACGGACGCGAGTATGTTTTTAATCTTTGTCCGTGAAATAGTAACCCACTCCCCACTTTGTGAAGATGTACATGGGCTGCGCGGGGTTCTTTTCTATTTTTTCGCGCAGGCGGCGAATATGCACATCGACCGTGCGCAAATCGCCCAGGAACTCGTACTTCCATATGCTCTCCATGAGCATTTCACGGCTGAATACCTTGCCGCGGTTGGTTATGAACAGCTGCAGCAGGTCAAACTCCTTGGCGGTCAGGTTCACGTCGCGTCCGGCAATGGATACCGAGCGGTTATTGAAGTTGACCGTCAGATCGCGCACAGTGACCGTGGTCGGCTTTTCGTCGGCGCGGGATGCGCCCACGCGCCTAAGTATCGTCTTTATGCGCGCCTTGACCTCCAGAATATTAAAGGGCTTAGTCATATAGTCGTCTGCGCCGTACTCCAGCCCCAGAATCTTATCCATGTCCTCGCCCTTGGCGGTCAGCATTATTATCGGAACAGAGCTCTTTTCGCGTATGCGCTGACACACCTCAATGCCGCTCATCTTAGGCAGCATTACATCCAGCAGTATCATGTCGAAGTTCTCCGATTCGACCTTGGCGAGCGCTTCCTCGCCATCCGCTGCCAGCTCGGTTTCGTATCCGTCCTGCTCCAGTGAAAATTTTAGTCCCTTTAGTATCAACGGCTCGTCATCCACAAGCAGTATTTTTTTCGCCATCTTTCTACTCCTCTCCCCGTGCCGCACGCAAAAGCAGTATGCCTGCGCGCCCATTTCAGGCGGCGCGTGCATCCGCAGAAATATCCTTATATACCATTATAGACAAAAAATCCATCAAATACAAGAGTTAGTGCCCGCGGTACATGATTTAACATGTCTTTGCGCACATGCACGGCTGAAATGATGTATAATCAAAGCTGATATGCACATGCCATTTTATTACGGACGGCATGCAAAAGTGCGCCTTATCCTATGTTGAGCAAAGGAGACTTGATATGGATTTATTGCACACGCGTAGGCGTTTTTTAGCTCTCTGGTTGGCTTTAGCGCTTATGTTTACCTTGTTTTCTTCCCCTGCACTGGCATACGACACGGATACCCCCGAGGATCTGAGCGATTCGGACATAACCGCCGCCAGTGCCATACTGATAGACGGACACACCGGACGCGTGCTGTACTCTAAGGACGCACATACCAAGCGCTATCCGGCGTCCACCACCAAGATAATGACGCTCATGATCGCGCTTGAAAACGTGTCCGATCTGGATGAGACGATCACGATACCCAAGGAAGCCAACGAATATCCCGAAGGTTCGTCTCTGGTCGGGCTGTATACCGGCGAAGAGATGACATGGCGCACGCTGCTGACCACATTCTTCATCTGCTCGGGCAACGATGCCGGCATAGCGATAGCCGTGCTTGTAGCGGGCGATGAAAGCTCGTTTGTCGACATGATGAACGCGCGCGCGCAGGAGCTGGGCTGTGATGACACGCACTTTGCCAATCCGCACGGCTTCCACGACCCGGATCACTACACCACAGCGAGCGATCTGGCGACAATCGCGCTGGAGGCAATGAAGAACGAGACCTTCCGCGAGATAGCGTCCACCACGCATTACACGATACCCGCCAACAACAAGCGTTCCGAAGAGACCACTAAGTGGACAAAGAACCAGTTCATCGCGCGTAACGACACGTCGATGAAATACAAGTACCAGTACGGCACGGGCATAAAGACCGGCTATACCAGCAAGGCGGGCTCCACATTCGTAGGCTCGGCAAGCAAGGACGGCGTGGATCTGATAAGCGTTGTGTTGCTATCAACCACCGAAGGCAAGTGGATTGACTCCATACGCCTTATGAATTACGGCTTTGCTACCTACGAAAGCTACGACCCGGTTGCGCTATATCGCCAAAACCCTTTGACCGTATCGGTGAGTGACGCCGATCCTCAGGACGCCAGCGGCGGCGTACTTACGCTGGACGTTCAGACCCCGGAAAGCTCGGACCCGGTATGCGCACGCCCGTCCGAGGTGGAACAGATAGAGAGCGACTTTTCGTCCATGCTGACCGTATCGTATTCGCGCGAGATGAAGGCGCCCATAAGTGAAGGCGAAGTAGTCGGTACTCTCACCTACAACGCGCCCGATGGCGAAAAGTACGATTATACGCTTATAGCCGCGAACTCGATAACCGCCGCGCCCACGGCAACCGAACCCGCGCCCACCGAAATCGCCGCGGCAACCGATACCGGCGACGCGAGCAATTCGGGCGGCACCAAGGTATGGCTGATACCGATAATCGCGGTAATGGTTGTACTTATCATAATGGTGCTTATCAATTCGGCACGCGCGCGCGCACGCAAGCAGCGCCGCTACGCACGCCGCAATTACGACTATTCCGGCGACTACGATACTCGCGCGGCAGGTTCTACTAGGCGCAACATACAGTACGGTCAGAGCCGCACATCGCGCAGTGAGCGCGCAGACGACTACGATGACCGCCGCGATTACGATCGCCGATACGACAGCCGCGATGAGCAGTACGACCGCCGCGACCGTCAGTATGACAGCCGTGACCGCCAGTACGACAATCGCACGCGCGACAGATCATATCGCAAGTAATCCCCTCGCCCGACGGTCACACATCCGCCGGGCGCATTTATGCGCGTATTGTGTAATGGTAAGGATAATTTTGAGTCCGCGCCTGACCGTTTGAGCGCATTAAATGAACTCAAATGCATCAATAGCAGTCTAACAAAAAGCATTCAATGTACGAGTAACGCCTGAACAATTTTATCGGGAGTGATAGACATATGCCACGCAAACTCATGGCCGCCTTTACCGCGCTACTGCTTGTATTTACGCTTATAATGCCCACCGCATTTGCGCAAAGCGTATCTGAAAGCACCGAAGAAGCCATCGAGGCGACCCAGGAACCGACTCAAACGCCCGTACCCACCGTGAAGCCCACGGTCAAGCCGACCGCCAAGCCCACGGCTAAGAGCACACAAAAGCCCACCGCCAAGCCGACTAAAGAACCTACTGCCGAGCCCACCGAAGAGCCGACTGAAGAACCGACTGCGGTGCCCACGGTTGAGCCCACGCCCGAGAGCACTCCCCTGCCTTTTCCGGTACAGGAGGATGATCAGGGCGATCTGATAAAGCTGATACAGGAGCGTTTACGCGTACTGGGCTTTTTGACCGACACGGCGGATGGGTATTTTGGGCCGCTCACTGAGAAGGGCGTAATAGCGTTTCAGGAGTTTGTAGCGGAGTACTGCGGTATAGAAT
>CAYTOU010000006.1:0-1428 GCA_964439295.1 uncultured Oscillospiraceae bacterium | reverse complement strand
TGTCGATCCGAACGCCACTCCCGAGCCGACCGCTGAGCCTACCGAAGAGCCCACTCAAGAGCCCACCGAAGAACCGACCGAAGAGCCGACTGCCACACCGGCATCGACGACCCTACACTATTTCGGCACGAGCATACCCACGGCGAATGCGTCGGCGAGCGCGAATCCGACTACCGAGCCTACCGCTGCGCCCACTGCTGTTCCGACCGCCGTACCCACGCCCGAGCCCACTCCGTACGTTGCGGACGGCGTTGTGGACGAGGCGGTATACGATTTACTGACGAGCGAGGAGTTCAGCGTATACTATCAGGACCTACAGAAGGGTGACGAGAGCAGTGATGTTACGCGTCTACAGTCACGCCTTTCCACGCTATATTATCTAAGTGACGGCATAGACGGCATATACGGCAGCAACACCGAGTCTGCAATCAAGTATTTCCAGAAGCACAACGATCTGGAAGAGACTGGTATTGCGGACGAGGCGACGCAGGAAAAGCTCTATTCCGAGGATGCCGTACCGACGGCTAAGCCCACGCTTGAGCCTGCGAGCAAGCATTCCAAGGGCAACGGCAAGAACTACAGCAAGTACAAGCTTGTTGTAGACATATCCGACCAGCGCGTATACGTATACGGCTACACCAACGGCGCATACGGTCCGCTTTCGCGTGTATTTGTCTGCTCGACAGGCACGAAGGATCATCCCACGCCTTTAGGCACATTCACGGGCTCTGGTCCTACGCACCGCTGGCACTACTTTGAGAAGTTTGACTGCTACGCCCAGTACTCCTGGCGCATTGACGGCGACATACTCTTCCACTCCGTCCTATTCAGAGAAGAGGGCGACAGCACCCCCACTTCCTCTTCGGTCAAAAACCTAGGCAAGCGCGCCTCCCACGGCTGCGTACGCCTAAGCGTGGACGACGCGAAGTGGATCTACAACAACTGCAGCCGCGGCACTACTGTGGTTATACGGGAGTAGGAGAACGGGGGGAACGCGCTTTCTTTTCGGGAAAAGAAAGCTGCAAAGAAAAGCCGTTCGGGCTGTTCTAATGCTGCATTGCTGTGAACAGACAAAAGAGAACGAATATATATTGGAAGTTGCGTTTGTATTCTTTCGCTGCTGGTTTCGCCTAGAGCCAGCGGCGTTTTTTTATTTCGGGTGTTTGTCACTCACCGCGTATTGTTTTCTTTGTCGTTTCGGGTCTCCGCGAATGGGATGTGTTTCGGGTAGAGATTTTCACCCGCGAATGTTCACCGCCGAACCCGTTCGGCGGCTCAGTATAGACTCGGCAGAACCTGTTCACGCCCCACCATATATTAGAGTGGGGCGCGAAGACGGCAGTGCGGACGCGCGGCTGGATGTATGAGCGACTTTGCATTCTAACTTAAGCTAACAGCTAACCGCTAACGGCTAACAGCTGGCGCGCA
>CAYTOU010000005.1:26749-28924 GCA_964439295.1 uncultured Oscillospiraceae bacterium | reverse complement strand
TAGTGGCTTTTCTTACCGGCTGCCGTAGAGCGTGGCAACGAATAGAATTATAGCATACTCCGGCGGGGTTGTCAATACCCTCGGAGCACTTTTTTTGAGGAAATTTGAGTATTTGGGGCATTTTTTTGCTTTTTCGCTTCTGATTCAGAAAAAGACATAAAAAGCCATAGAATAGTCTCAAATAACCATTTGCACTTTTGCCCCTTTTTGCATCTATATAAGTGAGGTGTATTTTGCGTTGTGTGATCATCGGACACCGCAATTCATATGAAGGGAGGTGGTCAACATGATACTGCTCGCGATTACAATGCTCCGGGGCGATGATGATAAGGCCTACCTGACGCGTTTGTTTCGCAAAAACGAACGCCTTATGTATGCCATGGCTTTCAAAGTTATCAGGGATCATTGTATAGCTGCCGATGTGGTATCCGAGGCGGGCCTGATGATGGTCGAAAAGATCGACTGCTTGCGCAAAATTGCGCCTCAGAAGCAAACGCCCTACATTCTCGCGATTGTCAAAAATGCCGCACTTAAGTACATGCGTCAGAAGCGATACGAGAATGAGCGACTTATCGACGATGAAAGCGCGCTCGCCTGCGCCGTATCATCGCAGGGTGATCCCGTTGATGCACTCCTGGTCAATGCCGACATACGGCTTGTTCGGCAGGCGCTTAAGCGGTTAAAGCCGCAAGAGCGGGATATACTCGAAATGAAGTATTTCAGCCAATTGAGCGATGCGGAAATCGCCCCTATATTGGGCATTTCGAAAAACAGCGTCAGGTACTACTTGACACTTGCGCGCAGAGCATTGAAGGACGAAATCCAGAAGGAAGATGATTCGTATTTGTGATGAATACCTCACTGCCAAAGAAATAGAGCAGAAGATAGCCGATCTCAAGATCAGGCTGGCGCTCCAGCAGGAATTTGAGCGTGAACTCGCTCAGTTAGATCCGGACGCGATTGACGCTGTGCAGCTACAGTGCCTAAAAAGTGTGGAAGAAAAATCGCTTGCGTGTATGACCGCACATGCAGGCACACAGCGACATGATAGCAAGCATAGTTGTATTATGCGGCGAACCGTCTGCGTGACAGCAGCCATTATACTGTTGGCGGCATCATGTATAGGTTCTGCCATGGCAACGGTACATATGGTTCAAACAGGTTTACTGAAGCTCGATGTCCGCTCTTATTCACAGCGAACTTCTTACGAACTTGCTTTGGGCGATGATACTGTGGATGTACCTGCGGAGTGGAGCGGAGACTTTTACCCGACTTATATCCCTGACGGATTTGAGTTTGACAGTTGCTATTATTACACGGTTTGTTATACGGACTCTAATGGAAAAGCAATGAGTTTTTCCGAAGAAACATACGGTTCGCAAACCAATCTCGATACCGAAAATGCCGTCATTTCATCCGTATACGTAAATGGCACTGAAGCAACTCTAATCGAGAAAGAGGGTTGGACAGCCATTGTATGGGCGGACAGCAACAGACTCTTTGTCGTTGAGATGGACGGCAGCAAGGATGAGGTAATAAACGTTGCTGCCAGCGTTACCATGATCAAGTAACATCATGCATTGTTAAATTTCAACAATTATCAAGAAAATCATTTGCACTTATGTACTTTCGTGCATCTATATATATGAGGGACAAAATAAGGAGGTGTTCGCTTTGAAGTCGCTTAGGATATTAGCTTTTGTGCTCACAATGATCATGATTGTTCTTGTTCCATGCACGGCATTTGCCGCACAAGATGACTCTGCTTCTCTGCTCTATCAATACACGAGAATAGTAACTGCTTCTCTCTCAATCAGCGACGCCGGACAAGCAACATGTCGCGGTTTTGTAAGGGCAAGCAGCCCGGGAAGTGATATTTCTTTCACCATCACACTATACCGCAAATCAGGTACATCATGGAGCAAAGTGACCAGTTGGAGCAATTCCGATACTTCATTGATACTTGAGATCGTGAAGAATAGACAAGTAAGTGCAGGAACATACAAAGTCAAATTAACCGGTAGCGTTACCGACTCAGAAGGCAATACCGAGTCAATCATCGCATCATCAAGTGAAGTTACTTATTCAAATTGATACTTGCACGCCAATGGGTTTGTCATCTATATAAGTATGTGCTTTAGGAGGTGATGGCGCGATGCGCAGGAAGAAACGAAA
>CAYTOU010000005.1:0-26649 GCA_964439295.1 uncultured Oscillospiraceae bacterium | reverse complement strand
TATGTATATTTGAGAGGAGGCTAAACGATGAATATTCGCAAGCTCATCGCTTCTATCTTGTTTATCGCCGTTTTACTGACCGCCACCTCGGCAATGGCAGATACGGTGCATATAGATAAGACGCTTGAAAGCATGTTTTTAACCTTGCACCTTGACGCTGATGTGGAGAATTTGCCGGAAGGTACACAGCTCACGATATATGAAACGGACTATCCTCCGTTCGATACTCAAAGTCTGACCGATATGTTTCTTAACGACCAAACAGATGCGCAAGCCGAAGTATCTATTGATGAAAAGAACTTTACGATTGAGTGCGATGAATGGAGCACATCATTTTTTGCGGAAGATGCACGTTTTGTTATTGGATATTACAAGAAATACTCCCTATTCTGGGGATGTGAAACGGTAAATCAGCAGGCAACGGGATTAAAGACCACGCCCGAGGAGGCAATCAATACGGCTCAGGAATTGGTTGATCGGCTCAAGAGCACACTGAATTGGGACGGCTATACACTCAATGCATGCTATGCAATGCCTTCGGAAAAAGATTGGCTTTCTAATGTAGCTACCTCTAAGCAGCAAGAAAGCAGAAAAGGCGATCCGATCGAAACGACAGGATATTATATCGTTGAATACGTGAAAGATATTGACGGATATACGGTTGCATACGATCATTCGCCGTATTATATGGATCGCTATGTTGATACACAGGGTGATCATTTACAGATTTATATCGACGACAATGGTATCGGTTACGTAACCGGATACGTGCGCAGCTACAATGCCGAAAAACAGGAGTCGCTTCAAATTACTTTGGATGATGCAATCGGTATTTTACAAGAAAACATGGACTACGTCGAGTGCTATCCGAATGAAATGCCATGTGAAATCACTGAGATTGGATTATGCTACCGATTGGTTCAAAGTCTGCCTGCATCTAACGAAGATGCGGCAGTCAAGATGGAGGCGCGCCCTGTCTGGCGATTTGCTGCCGGAATAAACCGCAACAGTCAGGCAACATTCTATATATTTATCGATGCGGTGACAGGCGAGGTATTGTCATGACAAAGTCAAAGCGTTTTGCAAGGTCGCTTATAGTCAGTCTGCGTGAGGTCATTTGCAGTTTGAACTTCTGGCTTGCTGCAGTGCTGATTTTCGGCGTGCTGTTTATCGAGATAGCCGAAGATGTATTTGGCGGTGTATCGGATACTACATTTGGTGCCGCGTATAATTTCAACATTTCACTTCATTTCGGTTATTACATATATGCAGCACCGCTTGCCTGTGCCTTTGCAGCCGGCGGCAGCTGGATAAACGACGAAGAGGCAGGGTTTTATCGCTTGCGACTCCTTAAGAGCGGAAAGCGCGAGTACGGTTGCGGTCTGTTTGTCGGTTCTGCCATCGGCGGCGGATTGGCGCTTATGCTCGGTGTAATGTTGTTTGCCACTGTTTGCGCAATCCTATATGGCACAAGCACATCTATCGACGACATAGCAGCAGTAGATGCATGGTATCCGATAGTGACGAGCTCCTGCGCAAATTGGAACTACATGATTGTAAATGCACTGCTGGCATTTCTGTTCGGCGCAGTATGGTCAGGCGTCGGCTTGACTATATCGGTCTATTCACCCGTTAGATATGTCAGCTACTTGTCGCCGTTCATTATCTGCTTTTGCTCCGCGCTCGCATTGCCGTATAGTCTGCAACCGCTCGAGATGCTGGTACAGATGCAATGGGGATCATTTACATTTACCAAGATGCTATTGTATCAGAGTATCCTGTTCATTGCCGTGATGGTATGGTTCAACCGCGCAATAGAGAGGAGGGTTTTCCGTGCGTAGAGTCAGATACGCCGTACAAACGGCAAGAAGCTGTTTTCGTACATGGCGGGATGCGCCGCGTATGTTCATTCTGTTGGGCATGATTGCGTGCTTTACAATCATCTATGCCATTCCATTTGCGGAAAATGCGAAGGCACAGAATGAAACGTTGCAGATAACCGAAACATTCATTGCCATGACAAACTGGCGATTCAGCATGCTTTTGTTCAGTACTACGATCGTATTGTTGTTTGGTGACCTTCCGCTAATCGAAGCCTTCACCGGAAACGCGCTTATAAAGGGCAGTCGGCGCAGCTGGATTGCAGGACAGATTATGTATGTTGTGGCGACATCCTTTTTGCTGGCGCTGTTCGTATTCGTCTTATCGGTTGTCGTATGTGTGCCAAACATTCATTTGTCCGACAAATGGAGTAAACCGGTCAAGATGCTTGCCTCGAACGGGCGCATTGCAATATCGCCTGAGCGCATGAAGTTGTCGTTTCAAAAGTCGATCATAGAGGACTATACGCCATGGAGCGCATTTTTGTACAGCTTTTCCCTTTTCTTTTTGATGGGATGCTTTTTCGGTCTGGCGTCATTGGCGTTGCGATTGCGCTTAAAGGGCGCGAGCTTTGTGCTGCTAATGTTTGTCAATGCAGCTTCATGGGCTGCCGGCATGTTTTTGCCGCAAATGAACTCCTATGCGGTTATATCATGGTTGTCCATACACTATCACGCATCTCTATTCGAGCACCAAAATGTAAGCGTCAATAGGCTGCTACCGACATTGACAAATTCATATATCTTGCTCATAGGACTATGCGTGACGCTTATAGCTGTTTCACTTGCACTTGTGCGCAGGTACGACTATGTACAGATGGAGGCTGAACACACATGAAGGCGATTTCCATACAGAATCTCAGCAAGCATTTCGGCGATGCTCAGGTTCTTTCTTCGATCAATCTGGAGTTTGAAAGCGGTCAGATATACGGTATCGTCGGCAGAAATGGATCTGGTAAGAGCGTGCTGCTAAAGTGCATTGCGGGGCTTGTTCTCCCCTCTTCCGGCGAAATCCGCGTTCAGGGAAGGCTGATCGGAAAGGACGTTGACTTTGCGCCAAACACGGGCATAGCAATCGAGCAACCGGGCTTGCTGCTTAGGAAAAGCGCATTTGATAACATGAAGACGCTCGCCGCGCTATCAAAGCGACCGTCCGCCGATGAGATCAATCATCTGATACAGATGGTGGGGCTGAACCCCACCGAAAAGAAGCCTGTTGGAAAGTACTCCATGGGCATGAAGCAGCGCTTAAGCATTGCGATGGCTCTGATGGATGACCCGGACATACTCCTGCTGGACGAGCCGATGTCCAATCTTGATGCCACAGGTGCCGCGCAGATGCGCGAGCTATACCGCACACTCGCACAAAAAGGCAAGACCATATTGATTGCGACTCACGTGCAGGAAGACGTAACCGAGCTGTGCAATCAGATATGCCACATACAAAACGGATGTGCGACTATCGAGGTTGCGGCTAAATAACCCTTCGGAATTCAGTCAACAAGTCAAAAACCCGGCTTTCACAATAAAACGGAAAGTCGGGCTTTTTCAAATCCATATTTGCCTATTTAAATTCAAGCGCTTTTTGCACTCTGCGCGTGGCTGAGTGCGGCGCGCTGCTTTTTGCGCTGACGCACCTGCTGGCGGTAGCGGCAGACCATGGACACGTTGAGCACTATCGCGACGCTGGTCATGTTGGTAAGCAGGTTGGAGCCGCCGTAGCTCATGAAGGGCAGCGGTATGCCCGTTACAGGCGTAACGCCTATGACCATGCCTATGTTTTCAAATACGTGGAACAGAAGCATTGCCATAACGCCCACGGTTACCATTGACGCGAACCTATCCTCTATCTTGCGCGAAAGCACCAGCATGCGAAGAAGCATTATCAAGTAAAGCACTATTACCGTCATGCCGCCCACAAAGCCGAACGTCTCGCACGTTATCGAGAATATGAAGTCTGTATGGTCATCGGGTATGTAGCCCAACTGACTCATTGAGCCGGACGCAAACAGTCCCTTGCCCCAGAGTCTGCCCGAGCCGACCGCCATGCGCGCGTTTGTGGTCTGAGTCGAGGCATCGGCGGACACGTTGTCCGAGCCGATGAACACCAGTATGCGCTCCAGACGGAAGCTGCCCGACTGCACCATCAGGTACAGTCCCGCCGCGGCAACTATGAGTCCCACGCCCACCAGCGCGCCCATCAGTTTCATCCTTGTGCCCGACATAAACAGCATGCAGCCGAATATGAATACGTAAACCATTGCCGTGCCCAAGTCGGGCTGCAGGCATATCAGCACGAGCGGTATGCCTATGTAGGCAAGCATGGAAAGCATCTCGCGCAAAGTGGACACGGGCTTATCCATCAGCGAAAAGCGCCGCGCCAGACCCAGTATAATGGCGAGCTTTGCTATTTCGGATGGCTGTATCGTGCGCGAACCTATCTTAAACCAGCCTGCCATATTGCCGCGTCCGCGCTCGCCCATCAATACGAATACAAGCATTGCGATGTTCAGCCAGTATATCCAGTTGGTCTTGCTGGCAATGAACTTATAGTTTATCGTCATTACCACGCATGTGACCACCATACCGACTATAGCCCATAGCACTTGCAATCGCGGATATGTGAGCGACTGCTCGGACAGTATGTCCATAATGGTCGCCGAGTCATCGGTAACCGGCGACGCGGTCGCCGCGGCGATGGACACTATGCCGATTGCTATCAGCGCCAGCATGCACAAAAGCAGCATCCAGTCGAAGTATCTGAACATGCGGAACTTCAGCTTAATGAACATCTTTTTGAATTGCATTTGCCCGCTTCCCATTAAAACGCTCCTTACATATTCGTACTTACTCTACGCGCTCGGGCTGCTTTACGCCGCGCAGCACGCGTATACTGCTCTTTAGCCGCTTGCTAAGCTCCGGCCTTACCTTGGGCAGCTCCAGCGGCACATCCTCGCCCATAAGCCTGCGCGCCGCATCGTCATACGCATGTGCGGCAGTCGTAGTCGCATCCAGCGGCAGCCCGCTTGAGCAGGCGCGCATTATGTCGGTATCCTCGTTTATAATCGCCAAGGTGTTTAGCCGCATGGTGTCACTTACCTGTTCAAGCGGCGGCATGTCGCCCGACTGTATCAGGTCGGGACGCACGCGGCTATATACCAAATAAGGCTCGGGCAGGCTGCGCTGCTCGATTAGTCCCACCATGCGCTGCGCACTGCGTATGCCCTGCGTATCGGGTATCATGACGAGAATCGCCTTATCCGCGCCCGCGCACGCCGCGTCGAAGCCGCGCTCGGTTCCCGCCGGTGCATCTATCAATATGTAATCGTACTTATCGTCAAGGCGCGTGGTTATGTTCCTTAAGCCGTCCGGCGTGAGTGCGGTGCGCTCGCGGGTCTGTGCCGCCGCGATGAAGTTGAGCCCGGGACGCTTGCCATCGCGCACGATTGTCTGGCGGAGCTTGCATATGCCTTCCACCGCGTCCACGGCATCGTACACGACCTTGCTTTCCAGCCCCAAAGCTATATCAAGGCAGCGCATGCCCGTATCGGCATCGATCAGCAGCACGTGTTTACCGCGCCGCGCCAGTGCCGTGCCCAGACCCGCGGCGAGCGCGGTCTTGCCCGCGCCGCCGCGCCCCGAGACAATGACGATTCTATTGGCCATTCATAGGCCTCCTACTGCAATTTAAAGTTACGGCGCGAGCGTACCCGAATCGGGCACTATGTCCTGAGTGGTCAGGTTCTCGCGGTCGAGATAGTAGTCGATTACGGTCTTACATGTATACGCGCTCAAGCCGCCCGCGTAGCCGTTAGGTATGTACACGACAACGACTATCTGCGGATCGTCTATCGGCGCGAACGCCACGTGCCAGCTCTTGTTTTCCAGGTCGATAAGCGATGAGGTCTGCGCCGTACCGGTCTTTGCGCAAATCACGTCCTTATACTTACTGTCGGCGTAGTACTTTGCGGCGGTACCGCCGTCCTCGGCGCTGGTAACTGAGTGCATGCCCTTTTTGATGTAGTCCAGATATCCGTTCGTGTCATCGATAGTGCTTGCGACCACCGGCTGCTTTTCCAGAACCACTTCACCTGTGGGCGAAATGATCTTATCGATGATCTGCGCATCGTACACCGTGCCGCCGTTTGCCAATGCGGATACATATCGCGCGACCGCAATGGGCGTCAGCTGTGTAATCGAATAGCCTATCGCGCACATTATCGTTTCGGAATCCGTCCACTTAAGGTCGTTTAGATAGCTCTGTATCTTAGTACCCAAGGCGCGCTTGGCGATATACTCGTTTGTCAGGTTCATCTCCTGCAAAAGTATAGTACGTATGCGCGCGGGCCATGTGGACTTGGTCTCCTCTTCGGTGACTATGTCCAGCAGTTCCTTTGCCACGCGCTCCAGGCGATCCTCGTCGTAGGTGATCTGCATCTCCTCGCCCACTTCACGCAGCAGCGCCTTTATCTTGTTGGCGGAGTACTGCGGCTTGGACGTGGACTGGCTGCTTATCGCCTTATCGGAGTCGTACAGCGTGGACTGGTTGCCAACAAAGCTTGTCGCCTCGGAAGGCAGCTCTATGCCGGTCTTGCTGGTCAGTCCCAGGCGCGCCGCCCACTTGCTTAGGTTGGCCGAGCCCAGGCGCAGACCTACGGTATAGAAGTAGTAGTTACACGAGTTCTTTATAGCGGCGACCACGTCCTGATTGCTGTGCTTTGAGTAATTGGGGTATACCCAGCAGCGCGGCTGGTGAGTGGTATCCAGACCCGTGAACTTACCGGCATCGTCAATTTGCTCTTCGGGCGTCACATAGCCTTCCATAAGCGCGGCGAGCGCGGTACACATCTTGAATATTGAACCCGGCGTATCCTTTGCCGATATCGCGCGGTTGAACAGCGGATTGCGCTCGTCGGAGAACAGCTCCTGCAATTTATCGTTATCCGTGCCCGACACGAACCAGTTCAGGTCATAGCTGGGATAGCTCGCCATTGCCAGGACCTTGCCCGTGTTGGGATCCATTACGACGGCCGCGCCGCTTTCGGCAAACTGCGGCTTTTCGCCGTCCAGTGATTCCAGCTTTTCGGCATTCTTCTCCTGCCACGATTCGCTGGCGTAAAGCGCTTCCTGTTCCTCGTTGATTATCTCGATATTCTCCTCCAGCGCGGTTTCAAGCACCTGCTGAAGGCGCGTATCTATTGTGAGCTGAACCGTGTTTCCGTCAATCGGCTCTTCATAGCTCAGTTCGCGTATTACCTTACCCAGAGAATTGACCTCGACCACGCGCTTGCCCTGACGATAGGATATGTTGGGCGTGAGCTGGTCTTCCATGGAGTACTCTATGCCGGTAACGCCGACCTTTGAGTCCGAAGAATAGCCTTTTTCCTTGTATTCGGCCAGCGCGGTATCCGAGCTTATGGAACCGATATAGCCGATTACATGGGCGGCAAGCGAGCCGCGCGGGTATACGCGCGTAGTGCTTTCCTCAATCGATATGCCGTCCAGCTCGCTGGCCAGCGCTTCGATCTCCGCCACGGTCTTGAGCGGCACGTTATAGGCAATCGTTACCGGCTCGGACAGGTAGTTCTTCATGCGCGATTCCTGCCACATGGCAAGTATCTTTATCTTGCGCTCCTCGGTCAGGTCTTCCGGTATGGAGTAGTTTTTGCACAGCGCGTCAAACAGCTTGTCCTGCGCGGTGTATTGCAGCGCGAAGTTGGCGCGCCACTGCTTTTCGCGCGAGGCGGCGGCACTGGCAAGTGTCGTGCCGGTGGAGAACTCCCACGCGCCGGTCTCTTCATTGCGCTGTAGCCAGAATTCATCTATCGTTTCGCCGCCATTGCTTTCGACGATTTCCATTACCTTCAAAAGCACCTGGGTGTAATTGGCGCGATCATCATTGCTGCGCTTGTTCGGGTCGCGATAGAAGCGCACATTATAGCACTTCTGGTCGACCGCCAGCGGTATGCCGTTGGCATCGATTATGCTGCCGCGCTGCCCCACGACGGTCTTTGTCTGAGTCTTCTTGCTTTCGACAAGCTCGGTATACGATTCGCCCTGCACTATCTGCAGGTTATACAATTGAAGCGACAGTATGCAGAACATGCATACTATTGCCACGACCATAGTGATGTATCGACCCGAAAACTTACCTTTTATTTTAATCACATCCCCTAAAAAAGAGCCGGTCCGAAAAAGCCTAATTTAAATGCCCACGCGCTTGCCTATCACATGATAGCGATACATATTTCTATACAAAAGCCAGTATATCGGCAGTGCGCACACGATTGTAAGCAGCGTGGATACCCCAAGCCTATGTATAAGCGTATGAGTATCAAAGTACGTGCGCTGCATAATCAGGTACACGATATCCACCATTTGACGCGCGATTTGGCATATGCCCACCGTTATTATGGGCAGCGCAAAGCGGCTTGAGCGCGCCTTAAAGCTCATAAGTCCCGATATAAACCCGACAAGAGCGTACATAAGCACCGTACGCGACAGCGACAGTGTGAACAGCGACCCCGCCAGGAGTCCCACGCATAAGCCGTAGAACATGCCCACGCCCGCGCCGTATATGAGACCCAACGCGCATACCGCCGCCAACGCCACATCCGGATAAATCTCAATGCCCGGCAGCAGTGACAACACCATATACTGCACGGCAAAGCATATAAGGGCAATTAGCCATTTGAATTTCGCCAGCATATTTCGCCCTCCCGCCTTAGCTCTGTACCTTCAAAAGCAGCACTTCTTCCACATGCTCGAAGTCGGCATACGGCGTGACCACCACGTACTGCGAAAGCTCTGACGACTGACGGCTTATCTGTGTGACCGTGCCTATGGGCAAGCCTTTAGGGAACACGCCGTCCAGACCGCTGGTCAATACGGTGTCGCCCGTGCGCACATCGTTTAGATCCAGTAGGTAGTTCATTTGCAGCAGGTACTCGCCCGTCGTATCGTCCACCATGCCGCGTATTACGCCGTTATCGCGCGTGCGCTCGATAAGCACCGCAACGCCGCTGGAGCCGTCAACTATCGTCAGCACCTTTGCATAGTTGAGTCCGACCTCGACCACGCGCCCGACAACGCCGTCCGCGCTCATGACGGTCATTCCCTTTTCAACGCCGCTGCTCGTGCCCTTATCCACGGTGAAGTTGGTGTACCAGTTGCCGGTATCCTTGCCTATCACGCGCGCGAACATGGGATCGTACTGCTCGTACTTTTCGTAATTGTCCATAAGCGCGCGCAGACGCTCGTTTTCCGCCACGACCTCGTCATAGCGCGCCGTCTTTACGCTTGTCGCGGCAAGCTCCTGCTGTGCCTCGGTAAGTTCGCGCTCCAGCTCAAGCGTATCGCCGAACGCGTTCAGCTTTTCGTTTATCGATGCGCTCACCGACGCGACCGCGCTCTGTATGGGCGCAAGCAATGTCCCAATCGGTCCGGATAGCATTGCGCTATTGCCGCTCATGTCAAGCGCCACAACTAAAGCCAGCACGACCGCGACAAATGTGACCACCGTGCCCGCGAATATGCCGCGCCGCCTGTGCTTTCTTTCGCGCGCAGCCGTCACGGGATCGATTTCGGGCTTCTTGGCGGTTTTCTTGACCGGACGCTTTGCGCGCTTGCCGCCCTTTGCCTTGCTATTTGAGGGGTTGCGCCTCTTGCCGTGATGCTTTTTGGGCGCATCGGCATACGGATCACTTTCGGGCGGAACCTGCGTATCGCCTTCGGGCTTTTCATCCGCGTTTTCGTCTACGTCAATATCGAAATTGTCTTCCGCGCTTTGCGCGGGCGCATCGTCGCTCTTTGAGGTATCGGTGCTACCCGAGCGGCTGCGCGCGCTGTACTCCAGCTCGCCCGTCTGCTCGTCGTCATCGTCGTCAATCAGTTCGGCGACCGTTTCCATGCCGTCCGAGCGCTCTATTACATCATCCACAGCGTCTGTGTTCTGCTTATTTGCCACGGCAATTCCTCCGTTTAATGCCGCGCATGTACGCGCGGTTTAAGTTGCATTTGGAATTTGCTTTTGAGTATATCTTCAAGTGACTTTACGCACAGCCCGATTACATTGTCGTAATCGCCATCGTACGACTTTACGAACGCGCCGCCCAAGCCCTGTATCGCGTATGCGCCCGCCTTGTCCATGGGTTCGCCGGTGCGTATGTAACTATCTATTTCTTGATCTGTAAGTGTGCGAAAACACACATGCGTTTCGTCCAGGCTGACTGCGCAGCCCTCTTTTGATATCACGCACATGCCGGTCAGTACGCTATGCGTCCTGCCTGACAGCAGGTGCAGCATGCGCGCGGCGTCGCGGGCATCGCGGGGCTTGCCCAGTATCAAGCCATCTATCGTCACGACCGTATCCGCGCCTATTACAAGCGCGTCGTTATGCCGCGAAAAAACGTCAAGCGCCTTTTGATAGCCCTGCTGCAATACGACATGCTTAGGCGTGCCCTGCGCGTCTTCCTCGCAGAGCGCGGGTTCAATCAGGAAATCATCTATTATTTCGGAAAGCAGCTCCCGACGGCGCGGGGACTGCGATGCAAGTATTACCGGATAGTCGCGCATAGTTTGCCTTTCCACTGCCTAACAGGCAGTATCCAATGCATAAAGTCATTTAAGTATACCACAGAACTTTTGTATGAGATAGCGCGTCAATAAAACGGCTAAAAAAACTTGCACGGACTTTACAATTTCGCAATTGGCTTTCTTGCCCGGCAAACAATAATCACATTGTGGCGGGGTGTCCAATGCGAACACCGTTTAAAGTTTTGCGCCCTGCCGCGCGCGCGATTGTAAGGCGGCAAAATGTGTGGTATTATATGAAATGCGTTTTTTGAAATACCCGCAGGAGGTGAAGCGCATGGAATTCAAGCTGCATTCTCAATACCAACCCACCGGCGACCAACCGCAGGCCATTGACGCACTTGTGCGCGGCGTGCAAAGCGGCATGAAGGATCAGGTTCTGTTGGGCGTAACCGGTTCGGGCAAAACATTCACAATGGCAAACGTAATCGCGCGTCTGCAGCGTCCGGCGCTGATAATCGCGCACAACAAGACCTTGGCCGCGCAGTTGGCGGAGGAGTTTCGCGAATTCTTTCCGGAAAACGCGGTCGGGTATTTCGTATCGTACTACGACTACTACCAGCCCGAGGCATACATCGCCTCGTCTGATACATATATCGAAAAGGACGCGCAGATAAACGACGAAATCGACCGCATGCGCCACAGCGCGACCGCGTGGCTGAGCGAAAGGCGCGACGTAATAATCGTGGCATCGGTCAGCTGCATATACTCGATGGGCGACCCCGAGGAGTACGCCGGCATGTCGGTATCGCTGCGCGAGGGCATGCAAATTGACCGCGATGAGCTGCTTAAGCGTCTGGTCGAAATACAGTATGAGCGCAACGACTTCGAAAGCGAGCGCGGCACATTCCGCGTGCGCGGCGAGATAGTGGACATAATGCCCGCCGGCAGCGAAAAGTCGCTTGTGCGCATTGAGTTTTTCGGCGATGAGATAGACCGCATATCGCATGTCGACCCGACGACTCAAACCGTGCAGGAGCACCTAAATCACGTGATGATATTCCCCGCGTCGCACTACGTCACCAACCATGACGCGATGGAGCGCGGCATTGTCGAAATCGAAAAAGATCTCGCCGAGCGCGTAAACGAGTTCAAGCGCGATGAACGCCTTATAGAAGCGCAGCGCATAGAGCAGCGCACGCGATACGACATAGAGATGATGCGCGAGGTGGGCTATTGCTCGGGCATAGAGAACTATTCGCGCTACTTTGACGGGCGCAAGCCGGGCGATGCGCCGTTTACATTGCTGGACTACTTCCCCGACGACTTTTTGCTCTTCATAGACGAGTCGCACGTGACCGTGCCGCAGGTGCGCGCTATGTTTAACGGCGACTATGCGCGAAAGAGCGAGCTTGTCAATTACGGCTTTAGGCTCCCCTCGGCGTTTGACAACCGCCCGCTCAAGTTCCACGAGTTCGAGCAAAAGATAGGTCAGACCATATACACAAGCGCCACGCCCGGACCGTACGAGATGGGGCGCACGCAGCAGATTGTCGAGCAGATCATTCGCCCGACCGGACTTATCGACCCCGAAATCGTCGTGCGTCCGGCGAAAAACCAGGTGGACGATTTGCTGACCGAAATACGCAGCGAAGTCGAAAACAAGCGGCGCGTGCTGGTCACGACACTGACAAAGCGCATGGCGGAGAGCCTGACCACTTACCTAAAGGAAATGGACATAAAGGTCACGTACATGCACTCGGACGTGGACACGCTGGACAGAATAAAGATACTGCGCGAATTGCGCATGGGCGAATATGACGTATTGGTGGGCATAAACCTACTGCGCGAGGGACTTGACCTGCCCGAGGTAGGTTTGGTCGCAATACTGGACGCGGACAAAGAAGGCTTTTTGAGGTCGGAGACATCGCTCATACAGACAGTGGGACGCGCCGCGCGCAATGTGGATGGGCGCGTGATAATGTACGCGGACACGGTCACCGATTCCATGTTCCGCGCGATAAGCGAAACCAACCGCCGCCGCGCGATACAGATGGCGTACAACGAGGAGCACCACATAGTGCCCCAGTCGGTGCGCAAGGCGGTGCGCGAGCTGATGGAGGTCACAAGACCCGCCGAGGAAGGCAGCTCGCAAGCGGTCGAGATGTCGGACGAAGAGCGGCAGTTGGCAATTGACAATGTGGAAAACCAGATGCTGGAGGCGGCGGCGCGACTGGACTTCGAAAAGGCGGCAAAGCTGCGTGACAAGCTCATGGAGCTGCGCGGCGAAGTGGCGCCCGAGCAGCCCACCCAGCCCAAGAAGCGCACGCGGCGCAAACGGAGGTAAAGATGGGCGCAGTATATCATATGGATTGTCCGGCGTGCGGATATAACCGCGACTTCTATACCGGATGCGGCGCAAGCGATGAACGGCGCGCAAACGAGGCGCTGATGATGCTGGAGACCGGCGCGGATGCCGACAATGTGCAGGCGATGCTGCTAAGCGAGCCGGACGCGTACATGTATCTGGAGCGCGCGGTATACCGCTGCCGCTTTTGCGGGACTCTGCACGAGCGCATATGCACGCGCGTTATCGGGCGCGAGCGCACGCTGACCGGCAGTTACCGCTGCCCCGACTGCGGGCGGCTTATGGGACGGATACACGAGTTTGAGTTTAAAAAGCTCCCCTGCCCCACATGCGGCGGGGCGCTCAACTGCACCCGCACGGGCGATTGGGACATCGCGCCCAGTTGCGAGCTTAGGCAAAACGTAAACGAAAAGCCGCGCAATATAGTGCCGCTTGCGACCGAGTGCTTTAAGCTAAGGGACTCGCGCGGCTACACGGCCTTTGTGCCGATAAAGAGCGATATGCAGCTAAACCGCCTGCAATCGGGCGGCGTATATTCGCCCACGATGCTGGACAGTCTGGACGCGGCGCGCAAGAGCAATTGCGGGTATTGGCTAATGATGAGCGAAAGCTGCGATGCGCTGCTTGCCACATTCCCGGCAATGCTCATACGCACGGGCGAAGACGGCATACGCGCATTGGAAGAGGGCATTGCGCGCGCGTATCCCGACATGTGCGGCGCATGGGTGCGCAGCGCGTATATAGAGTGCGAGCCGTTCAATATAGTCAGCGTCGCCGGGCGCGAAGGACTGCTGGCATACAGCATATGGACTCTGCCCGAGTTAAACGACGCGGCATCCGCCATGCGTAGCGCGCTGCAAAACCGCGTAGCCTTAAATTTTCGAGGAGACAGATAATGCTTGACCGCATAGTAATAAAGGGCGCACGCGCCCACAACTTAAAGAACATCGATCTTGAAATACCGCGCGACAAGCTGATTGTATTCACCGGTCTGAGCGGATCGGGCAAATCATCGCTTGCGTTTGACACGATATATGCCGAAGGGCAAAGGCGGTATGTCGAATCGCTGTCGTCATACGCGCGCCAGTTTCTGGGGCAGATGGAAAAGCCCGATGTGGACTACATAGACGGACTTTCCCCCGCGATATCGATTGACCAGAAGACCACAAGCAAAAACCCGCGCTCCACAGTGGGCACGGTGACCGAGATACACGACTATCTGCGCCTGCTTTACGCGCGCGTGGGCACGCCGCACTGCCCGCAGTGCGGACGCGAAATCAATCAGCAGACCGTGGATCAGATGGTGGATCAGATACTCGCGTTGCCCGAGCGCACTAAGTTTCAGATACTCGCGCCGGTCATACGTCAGCGCAAGGGCGAGCATAACCGCGTGCTGGAGGAAATGCAGCATCAGGGCTATGTACGCGCGCGCATTGACGGCACGATTTACGACCTGGGCGATACGCCCACGCTTGACAAGCGCAAGAAGCACACTATCGAGGTCGTTATCGACCGCCTTATACTGCGCCCGGACATAAAGACGCGCCTTACCGATTCGCTTGAAACGGCGCTTAAGCTCGCGGACGGATTGGTCGTGGTATCGATAATTGACGGCGAAGACATGCTGTTTTCGCAGAACTACGCATGCCCGGACTGCGGCATATCTATAGGCGAAATGGAGCCGCGGCTGTTTTCGTTCAATAACCCCTATGGCGCATGCCCGTCATGTACCGGCTTGGGCGTACTGCATAGGGTGGATCCCGCGCTCATTATACCCGATAAGACGCTTAGCCTAAACCAGGGCGCGGTATCGCTAAGCGGTTGGCGCTCGGACGAAGCCGACTCCACCGCGCGCGCGTACTTCGAGGCATTGGCGCAGAAGTACGAGTTCACAATGGACACGCCGCTCAATCAGATAAGCGAAAAGGCGCTGGACGCGCTTTTGTACGGCACGCGCGGCGAAAAGCTGGAGATCAAGTACAAGCGCGAAAATGGCTACGGCGTATTCACATCGCCGTTTGAAGGGCTTGTCGCGAACTTAGAGCGCCGATACAATCAGACACAGTCCGACACTATGAAGGACGAGTACGAGCAGTACATGTCCGATACGCCCTGCCCCGATTGTCACGGGCATAGGCTTAAGCGCGAGGCGCTGTCGGTCACGGTGGGCGGGCTGTCCATCGCACAATTAAGCGACATGCCCATACGCGACTCGCTCAAGTTCGTAAACGAATTAAAGCTAACCGACCGCCAGAACATGATCGCTTCTCAGATACTCAAGGAGATACGCCAGCGTCTGGGCTTTTTGCGCGATGTGGGACTGGACTACCTGACGCTGTCGCGCGCGGCGGCAACGCTGTCGGGCGGCGAAGCGCAGCGCATACGACTCGCCACGCAGATAGGCTCATCGCTTGTGGGCGTGGTATACATACTGGACGAGCCGTCAATAGGTCTGCATCAGCGCGATAACGACCGACTGCTCGCAACGCTCAAGAACCTGCGCGACATAGGCAATACGCTTATAGTCGTCGAGCATGACGAGGACACGATGCGCGCCGCCGACTGGATTGTCGACATAGGTCCGGGCGCGGGCGAAAACGGCGGGCATCTGGTGGCGCAGGGCACGTGTGAGGACATAATGAACACGCCCGCGTCGATAACAGGTCAGTTCCTGTCCGGCAGGCGCAAGATAGCTGTGCCCGACGCACGGCGCGCGCCCAAGGGCTATATCACGATACGCGGCGCACGCACGAATAATCTAAAGAACATCAATGTGGATATACCTTTGGGCGTATTCACATGCGTGACCGGCGTATCGGGCAGCGGCAAGTCGTCGCTGGTCAACGAGATACTCTATAAGGCACTGGCGCGCGACCTAAACCGCGCACATACGCGCCCGGGCGATCATGACGGCATTGACGGCATAGATCAGTTGGACAAAATTATCGCAATCGACCAGTCCCCCATCGGGCGCACACCGCGCTCCAATCCGGCGACGTACACCGGGCTTTTCGACCTGATACGCGATGTGTTTGCCTCGACACCCGATGCCAAGGCGCGCGGGTACAAGTCCAACCGCTTTTCGTTCAACGTAAAGGGCGGACGGTGCGAGGCGTGTTCGGGCGATGGCATTGTCAAGATAGAGATGCACTTTTTGCCCGACATATACGTGCCCTGCGATGTATGCGGCGGCCACCGCTACAATCGCGAAACGCTTGAAGTGCGTTATAAGGGCAAGAACATATTCGAGGTGCTGGACATGACCGCGGCGGAGGCGCTGGAGTTCTTTAAGAACCTGCCGCGATTAAAGACTAAGCTACAGACGCTTGTCGATGTGGGACTTGGATATGTCAAGCTGGGTCAGCCCTCGACAACGCTGTCAGGCGGCGAGGCGCAGCGCATTAAGCTGGCGACCGAGCTAAGCCGCAAGGCCACGGGCAGGACGCTGTACGTGCTGGACGAACCGACGACCGGACTGCATATGGCGGATGTGGAAAAGCTGGAGCATGTGCTGCAGCAATTGACCGACGCGGGCAATACGGTAGTCGTAATCGAGCACAATCTGGACCTTATAAAGACCGCCGATTACCTAATCGACATGGGTCCGGAGGGCGGCGACGGCGGCGGCACTGTCGTGGCGCACGGCACGCCCGAGGACATATGCGCCTGCGAAAAGAGCTATACCGGGCAATTCCTAAAGCGCATAATCGAACGCGACAAAAAATAAAGCATACGCACCGCGTGAGGAAAATAACCCCGCGCGGTGCGTTTTTTGCTTTTTGTCGATTAACACACAATCGCGGCAATAAAAATCCATTGCCAACGCGGGCAAAAACTGTTATCATTACTGTGATATGGTTTTTCGATATTCGTATACACATATATAAAGGGAGGTTTTCGAAAAATGAAGCATTTTGAAATGCCCAAGCCGCCTTATCTGGGTTCGGCGTACTACCCGGAGGACTGGGACGACGATCAGATGGATATCGACATCCAGAAGATGGTCAAACTGGGTATGAAGGTCGCGCGCATAGGCGAATTCGCATGGCACCGCATGGAGCCCAAGCCCGGCGAGTTTGACTTCTCCTTCTTCCATAAGGTAATCGACAAGCTCAAGGAAGCCGGCATTGCGGTAGTAATGGGCACGCCCACCGCCACCCCGCCGCGCTGGCTCAGCCAGATGTACCCGCATGTATTCCGCGAGGAGATAAGCGGACAAGAGGCATCGCACGGCGGACGCCGCCACTGCTGCTCCAATAACCCCGACTACGTGCGCTACAGCCTGCGCATAGTTGAAAAGATGGCAAAGGAGTTCGCCGATGAAGAGGCCATTATCGGCTGGCAGATAGACAACGAAATATACGAGTGGGCGGACGGCTGCTTCTGCCCGTGCTGCAAGAGCGGCTTTGCCGAGTACCTGCGCAATAAGTACCACGACATTGATACGCTCAATAACGCATGGAACCTCAACCTGTTCAGCCAGTGGTACGATTCGTTTGAGCAGGTGCCTCAGCCGCGCAACGCATGGCATAATCCCCACCTCGTGCTGGAGTATCGCACGTATCAGAACGATTCTCACGTGCAGTTCGTGCATAAGCAGGCCGAGATACTCAAAAAGTACGTCAAGGTACCCATCGGCACCGACACAATGCCCTTTAACGCGATGGACTACCGCGACATGACGTCCAAGCTGGACGTGGTCATGTTCAACCACTACAACACCGCCGAAAACATGTGGCAGGAAGCGCTGTGGTTTGACTACCTGCGCATGTTCAAGGATCATCCGCTGTGGAACACCGAAACGTCGACCTGCTGGAACGGCAGCGTTGAAATTTCGCAGTCGGTAAAGCCCGAAGGCTTCTGCCGTGTCAATTCGTGGATGCCCATCGCACTGGGCGGCGAGGCCAACATGTACTGGCTGTGGCGCACGCACTGGGCGGGTCACGAGCTGATGCACGGTTCGGTCCTTGACGCCAGCGGCAGGTATATGCATACCGCCGGTGAGGTGCGTCAGATCGCGACCGATTACGAAAAGGCCGCCGATTTCATAAACGGCACGCGCGTAAAGAGCCAGGTCGGTCTGCACTTCACGTCGCAGAACTGGCGCATAATGTCCGCGCAGCACGTCGTGCAGTCGCTGGACTACATGGACGCCGTGAACAGCTTCTATAAGCCCATAATCGACTGCGGCATACGCCCCGACGTTATCGACGGCGTACAGGCGCTTGACGATTACAAGCTTATCGTATCCCCGCTCATGATGACGCTTGAAGAAAACGATCTGCCCGCACGCATAATGAAGTGGGTACGCGAGGGCGGCACATGGATAGCCGGCCCGCTGACCGATGTGCGCAACAGCGTAGGCGCGCGCTTTAAGGACAGGCCTTTCGGCATGCTGGAAGAGCTGACCGGAGCGCATTGGGAATACAGCGTACCCGATGTGGACGGCGTAATGAGCGCGCACTGGCAGGACGGCAGCAAGTTCCAAAGCAAGCTCTGGTACGAGCTGTATGACGAAGAGGGCGCCGATGTGCTGGCACGCGTGGACGCGCCGCATAGCGCACTCAACAATAAACCCGTGCTGCTGCGCTTTAGCGTGGGCAAGGGGCACGTGTACGTACTGGGCACGCTGCCCGGACATGACGACCTCAAGCGCCTTATCCGCATGGCGGCAAAGGACGCCGGCTTGACGCTCAACGAGCCGGAAGGCTGCGTAATGGCCACACCGCGCTACGGCGATGACATGAACGGTCTGATACTGCTGGAGTACGCGGGCAAGGCTGCCGCATACACGCTTGACAAGCCCATGACCGATATACTGACGGGTGAAGAGCTCTGCGGACGCATTGAGCTTAAGCCTTATGATGTTAAGGTGCTGAAGGCGTAATACCCAAAAATACCAAAAGGCGCGACCGAACGTAATGCGTTCAGCCGCGCCTTTGTTATTTTACTTACTTATCAGCATCCGCCTTAACATCCGCCAGCATTGCTAGCAGCTCATACGAGCGCTTTACGAATGCCAGCATGGTGTCGCCGTCCAGCGGTGCCTGACCCATTTCGGCCAGATCGTATACCTGCTGCGCCATGAGCTTGTTGCGCTCGTCAACGGGCGCGCTTGCCAGGTACTCGATAAGCGCGTTGCCGGTATTGAGCACCAGCTTCTTCTGCTCGGGCATCGTGAAGCCGCCGCCCCAGCGCTTGCTCATCTCGGTAAAGCGGCGGGACTGCTCCTCGACCATTATCATGGCGGGCATTGCCTCGCCCTTGAGCTTCTTAAGCTCTATCTGCAGCTTGTCGTTGCCGGTCGCCGCGCGGAAGAGCTCTTCCAGGTGGCTGGTCCAGTTGGCATCGATTACTGCCGCGTCATCGGTCAGGCCGCTTACATCGCTGTCCACGCGCTTAAACTGCATGCCGCTTTCGGTGTACTCGAGGAAGCTAATGAAGTTGGAATCGATCATCTGATCCAGCAGCACTATGGTTATGCCCTGCTGCTTATACAGATCCACGGCCTGCGCCTGTGCCTGAGCATCATTGCAGTAGTACACGGTCTTTTCCTGCTTTTCGGGATTCTTAGCCTTGTACTCTTCCAGAGTCAGGAACTCGCCGTCAACGGTCTTGAATATCAGCGCGCCCTTTACGCGGTCGTAGAACTTCTTGTCCTTTATGCAGCCGTACTTGACGAAGGGGTTAATGTCGGACCAGTAGCCCTCGTACTGCTTGCGGTTGTTTTCGAACTCGCTGACCAGACGGTCGGCGACCTTGCGGGTAATGTAGGCGGACATCTTCTGCACATAGCCGTCGTTTTGCAGGAAGGAACGCGATACGTTGAGCGGCAGGTCGGAGCAATCGATCGCGCCCTTGAGCAGCATAAGGAACTCAGGTATGACTTCCTTTATGTTGTCCGCGACGAACACCTGACCGCTGAACAGCTTAATCTGACCTTCGTTGGCGGTGAACTCATTCTTGAGCTTGGGGAAGTACAGTATGCCCTTGAGGTTGAACGGATAGTCGGCGTTCAGGTGTATCCAGAACAGCGGATCGTCGTAGTCGTGGAATACCTTATGATAGAACGCCTTGTACTCGTCATCGGTTACATCCTTGGGCATCTTGAGCCACAGCGGATGCGTATCGTTTATCTGGCGCGGACCTACCGGACGGGTCTCGTGCTTATGCTCGTGCGGCTTGTCCTCCTCGCCTTCCTTGTGCTCCTCTTCGGGCTCCTCTACCTCGACCTCTTCGGTTTCGCCGATTATGTTGAGCAGTATGGGGGTGGGCATGAACGCGCAGTACTTGTCCAGCACCTCGCGTATGCGGTCGGGCTCCAGGAACTCCAGGCTGTCCTCGTTCATGTACAGCGTCATCGTGGAGCCGTGCGTCTGCCTGTCGCCCTCGCTCATCTCGTACTCCATGCCATCGGAGGATACCCAGCGCACGGGCGTTGCGCCCTCCTGCCAGCTCAGGGTATCGATCTGTACCTTTTCGGCGGCCATGAACGCCGAATAGAAGCCCAGACCGAAGTGACCGATTATGCCGTTCGAGCCGTCCTTATCGCCCTGATACTTTTCGATAAACTCGGTCGCGCCCGAGAACGCAACCTGCGTGATGTACTTTTCCACCTCTTCGGCGGTCATACCAATGCCGTTATCGATAATACGCATGAGCTTATTTTCCTTATCGACCTCGACATATACCGCGAAGTTCTCTTCGGGATCGGCGCTTACCTCGCCGCGCGAAATCAGCAGCTTATACTTGGCTATAGCGTCGCAGCCGTTGCTGACCAGCTCACGAACGAATATGTCCTTATCCGAATACAGCCACTTCTTGATAATGGGCATTATATTTTGCGCATGTATTGAAATCGTGCCTTTTTTCTCACTCATTGATAAAGCCTCCCAGCTTGGTATGCTAATTAATCAATGCGGGCAATGCCCGCCGCATGTTTATATTTTAGTCGCGTATAAGTTCATTGTCAAGCACTTTTTAGCACTCGTCGTGTGAGAGTGCTAACAATTCATGAGTTTTAACATTGTGCTTCCCGGCGGACAAACCGCTTTAAACCGACAAAACGCCCGCCGGAATAATCCGGCGGGCGAACGTGCCTTGCGGCTTGAGTCCTAAGCAGTGCCGGGCATTACTTGCTTTCGGTCTCCTTAGTGCCTATGCTTATCTTGCGGGAGTTGTCAACCGGCTCCTGCGGCTTTACCTTGGGCAGCATCACGCTCAGCACGCCATCGGTGTAGTCGGCGGTGATTGCCTGCTGGTCAATGCCGCTTACATCAAAGGTACGCATGAACTTGCCGCTGCGGCGCTCGGAGTACACGTAGTTGTGCTTCTCGTCGTCCTTCTCATGCTTGAACTCGGCGCTTATGGTCAGCGAGTCGTCCTTTATCGACAGGTCAATGTCTTCCTTCTTGACACCCGGCAGCTCGGCCTGCAGCTCGAACTTGTCGCCCAGATCCTTTACATCGACGCGGAACGCCGAAGATCCGAACCAGTCACCCATGTCAAAGAAGCGGTCAAACAGCGAATCGGACAGCCAACCATTGTTCCTGTGGGACATCTCGTTATTGTTGCGATACGGAATAAGAGTATACATAATTCATTCCTCCTGAAAATCTATTGTCTGTTATTGGCATTGGCTTTGCGCCTTTGCCGCGTTGCTTTTTTGCTTTTGTCTTTGGGGGAAGCTGCTCGCCTTGCCGCTCTGCCCTTACGTCTCCTTTGGACGGTTCAGGCTTTTCGGTGTCGGTCGGAGTTTCATCGGGATTCAACTCCCGGGGTCCTAACCCCGTTTGCCTCATCCTCTTCTCTCTTTTCCCTTTCCCTTTCGACATGCTTATTATACATCTTAGGTCAAAGATAGTCAAAGTTAGTGCACGGCGATTAAAACGAGTTTGGGGAGATTTCGGTCAATTTTTCAAATTAGCTTTTCCGTTTGAATCGGTTCTTTTGTTTTCTAATGTTTTCTCGCGTTTTCGCATAAACTTTTGACTTTTTCTGACTTTCTTTTTGACTTTTGATTTGCCTAATGGCGCGACTTATCGGTAGCATTGCGCTTTTCAAGTCTGACCAATGCCGGGTTGAAGTGCTGCGTACTGCTATGCCGGCATTAAAAAGCCGCTCTATAAGCGTGAAGCCTACAGAGCGGCGAAGTGTATTTATCTTTGTACCCGTTATGCGATAATCGGGCGTATTTCGGTAATGGGATCCATGCCGGTCGCGGCTATATACGGCGTGCCCTTTGCCGCGCGGCTTTCTATCTTTATCTCTTCGGTATTGAGCTTAGTGTCGCCCGAGCGCTGCTGCACGGCCAGGAAGTCATACGGCAGTCTGACGCTTAACGCACCGGCGATGCGCGTGCCGTTGGCACCGCTCTTTAGCAGTGCAAAGCACTTGCCGCCCTTGCCGCCGCGCGCCTGTATCTCGAAATCGACCAGCAGGCAGCGCTTCATGTATCCGCAGTCGCTTACCAGCAGTAGCTCTCCTTCGGGCTCAAACGGCATCGCCGCGACGCACTCATCGTCCTTGCCCAGCGAAATGCCGCGCACGCCCATGCCCACGCGTCCGGTTACGCTGACTTCTTCAAGCGCAAACGCAATCGCCATGCCGCGCGCGGTTATCATGAGCAGATTACTCTCACTGCCCAATACGCGCACGGTCAGAAGCGAATCGCCCTCGCGCAATTTTAGCGCCGCGAACTTTGTGCCGCGCACCGAGAACTGACTCAGCTCTGTGCGCTTTACCATGCCCTGACGTGTGGCGAGCAGCATATGCCCATCGAGTTTGGCGGGCAGCTCCATAACGCTTATCAGCTTTTCGTCGCTCTCAAGACCCGCGAGCAAGCCGCCGGGCGCACTGCCGCGCTGGCTGGGCTTGACATCGGGTATGGAGCTTACCGGCAGCGTAAAGCAATTGCCCTTATCGGTAAAGCACAGTAGCTTACTTGCGGTATCGGTATCGAACAGATACGCGGGTCTGTCGGCATCGTCCTGAGTCATGAGCTTATCGAACTGCTTGCGCGGCATGCGCTTAAAGAAGCCGCCGCGCGTCAGCATCGCGGTAGTGGGATCGGGTGCGGGCGCTTCCTCCTCCACCGCGGGCAGGTCGTCATCGGGATGTACGAACTGGGTACGGCGGTCATCGCCGTACTTTTCGGCTATCTCGCTTAGCTCGGTTTTGATTACCTTGAGCAGCTTCTTTTCGCTCTTAAGTATGCCCTCCAGCTTACTTATGAGCGCCTGAACCTCTTTATACTCGCGCCTGAGCTCAAGTATTTCCAGATTGGTCAAGCGCTGCAGGCGCATATCCAGTATGGCCTGCGCCTGAATTTCGCTTAGGTTAAACTCGCTCATCAGTCCTTCGCGCGCGGCCTTGGGGTTTTTGCTGGCGCGTATGAGCGCAATCACGCGATCCAGCTGATCCACGGCGATGATCAAGCCTTCCAGTATGTGCTCACGCGCGCGCGCCTTATCCAAATCGAACTGCGTGCGGCGGCGCACCACGTCTTCCTGATGCTTTATGAAGTAGTGCAGCGCGTCCTTGAGTCCCAGCTGGCGCGGCTTGCCGTCGGCAATGGCGACCATGTTCACGCCGAACGTGGTCTGCAGGTCGGAGTACTTGTACAGAAGCCTCAGCGTGCGCTCGGGGTCCACGTCCTTTTTAAGCTCGATTACCGCGCGCATACCCGTGCGGTCGGACTCGTCGCGTATGTCGTATATGCCGTTTACCTTTTTCTCCTCGGACAGTTTAAGTATGCGCTCAAGCAATGCCGCCTTATTGACCTGGTACGGCATTTCGGTCAGCACGAGCAGCTTGCGCCCGGCCGAGCCGTCCTCTATCGACATCTTCGCGCGCACCTGGAGCTTACCGCGACCGGTGGTATATGCGCGCTCCAGCTCGCTCGATTCGATTATCACGCCGCCTGTCGGAAAGTCTGGACCCTTTACGTACTGCATAAGCTCGCGCGTGGTTATGTCGGGATTATCCATCTGCGCGATTGCGGCGGCGCATACCTCGCGCAGGTTATGCGGCGGTATGTTTGTAGCCAATCCTACCGCAATGCCCGACGCGCCGTTTACCAAGAGATTGGGGTATCTGCCCGGCAGCATATCGGGCTCTTTTAGCGAGTCATCGAAGTTAAGCCTAAACGGTACCGTGTCCTTATCTATATCGCGCAAAAGCTCCAGCGCAAGCGGAGTCATGCGCGCCTCGGTATATCGCATAGCGGCAGGGCTGTCGCCGTCGATTGAACCGAAATTGCCGTGACCGTCCACCAGCATGCCGCGCATTACAAAGGGCTGCGCCATGCGCGCCAACGCATCGTATACCGACGTATCGCCGTGCGGATGATATTTACCCAAGCAATCACCGACTATGCGCGCGCACTTGCGGTGCGGCTTGTCGGGGCTTAGGTTCAGCTCCATCATGGTATACAGTATGCGGCGCTGCACGGGCTTGAGTCCGTCCTCAACGCGCGGCAGTGCGCGCTCCAGTATTACGTATTCGGAATACGGCAGCATGCTGTCGTGCATGACCTCTTCCATGGGCTGCTGGATTATAGTTTCGCCGCTCATATCGGGCAGCTGCGGCTTTTTTGCCATGTAATCACCTCATGAACCTGCACCCGTTTGTCGGGCGCAATATATCCCGGCATCATACCGGCTCAGCCGTTTTCCACGCGGCCCTCGAAATTATCCTCGCGATTGAAGTTGGCGTACTGCGCTATGTAATCGCGGCGCGGCTCCACCTTATCGCCCATCAGTATGCTTACCATGCGCTCGGCCTCGGCGCCGTCCTCGATAGTCACCTGCATGAGCTTGCGCCCTTCGGGATTCATTGTCGTTTCCCACAGCTGTTCCGGGTTCATTTCGCCTAGGCCTTTATACCTCTGCAGCGAATAACCCTTGCCCAGCTTCTTTACAGCGGCGCCCAACTCGCGGTCGTCATAGCAATAAATTACGTTACTGCCCTTCGACGCCTTATAAAGCGGCGGCATACCTATGAACACATGCCCATCGGTAATAAGCTCGCGCATGTATCTATAGAAGAATGTCAATAGTATCGCGCGTATATGCGCGCCGTCCTGGTCGGCATCGGCCAATATAATCACGCGGTTATACTTGAGCGTGGACAAGGTGAATTCCTCGCCTATGCCGGTCGCGAGCGCGGTTATCATTGAGCGGAACTCTTCGTTTTCAAGCACCTGCGCCAGTTTTTTCTTTTCGACATTGAGCGGCTTTCCGCGTAGCGGCAGTATCGCCTGAAAGCGCCTGTCGCGCCCCTGCTTTGCCGAGCCGCCTGCCGAATCGCCCTCGACTATGAACAGCTCGTTATGCTTATAGTCACGCCCGGTGCATGCGGACAGCTTGCCCACCAGCGGCGCGGCCTCCAATTCGTTGCGTTTGCGCGCCACATCGCGCGCCTTGCGTACCGCCTCGCGCACGCGTGCCGCCTGCATTGCCTTTGTGACTATTGCCTGCGCGGCGTCCTGGTGCTTTAGATCCTCAAGGTACAGACTGAGCTTTTCGCTTATGAACGCCTCGACAATCGGGCGCACTTCTGTATTGCCCAGGCGACCCTTTGTCTGACCTTCGAACTGCGGATTGCTGACGCCCACTGCCAGTACGGCGGTCAGACCTTCGCGCAGATCCTCGCCGGTCAAGTTATTGTCCTTTTCCTTTAGTGCGCCAATCCTGCGCGCATAGTCGTTAAACACGCGCGTCAGTGCGGTCTTAAAGCCGGTTTCGTGCGTGCCGCCCTCGCCCGTGGGTATGTTGTTTACGAACGAGAACACGCCTTCGGTGTCCGAATCGGTGTACTGCAGCGCCACGCGAATAAGCGTGTTGTCGCGCTCGCCCTCCAAGAGAATCGGCTCATCGTTGAGCGGCGTTTTGTCGGCGTTTAGGTATTTGACAAAGTCGGAAAGTCCCCCTTCAAAGCAGAAGTCCTCTTCACGCGCCGGACTTACGCGCATGTCGTGGAAGCGAAAGTGTATGCCCTTATTCAAAAACGCCAGCTCGTGCATGCGGCGCGCTATCGTGTCCGCGTTGAACTTAGTTTCTTCAAACACGCGCTTGTCGGGCAGAAAGCGCACTGTCGTGCCGTGCTTGCGCGTTGCGCCCAGCTTTTCGAGCGGGCCTTCGGGTCGGCCGGACACGATCTTGTTCTGCTTTTCGTCAAACGTGCTTGAAAACCTCTGCCGATAATGCTGGTAGTCCTTATAAACATCAACGGTCATCCACTCACTAAGCGCGTTTACGACAGACGCGCCCACGCCGTGCAGACCGCCCGAGTACTTGTAGTTTTCATGGTTAAACTTACCGCCCGCGTGCAGCACGGTGTACACCACTTCTACGCCCGATATGCCCAATGTGGGGTGCATATCCACGGGCACGCCGCGTCCGTCATCCACGACCTCGGCCGAGCCGTCCTTATTGAGCGTCACGTCCACATTAGCCGCATAGCCGTTAGCCGCCTCGTCAATCGCGTTATCCACGATTTCCCACAGCATGTGGTGTAGTCCGCGCGATCCGGTGGAGCCTATGTACATGCCCGGGCGCATGCGCACCGCGTCCAGCCCCTCCAGTACCTGCAGATCGCCCGCGTTGTAATGTCCTGCCATCTGAGTCCTCCGTATATCGTATGCGACCGCGCAAGGCAGCCGGCAAATCAAAATCAAATGCTGTCAAAACCGCTTCCATATCTCATCCATATATAGAAGGAATTTCGACAGCACTTTATTGTATCGCATATGTGTTCCCCCTGTCAACCGCGCCCATGTAACACATTGTAAGCCGCGTTGGCCGGTGGGAAGGATATAGTTTTGTACTTTTCAGTGACCACGGCAGGTAGAGCGAGCGGTTAGCGGTT
>CAYTOU010000004.1:19517-30837 GCA_964439295.1 uncultured Oscillospiraceae bacterium | reverse complement strand
TGAGTTTATCATATTTGGGCGCGTCATTCAAGGCAAATGGGATGCCGTCTTTTAGCCACACGGTAGTGTTTTGCCCCTACGAAAAAACCGCTCCGAGACAATGCCCGGAACGGTTTAGTCATGCTTTGCTTTTTTAGAGCAGTCCGAATATCCACATCGTAAAGAGTGACAGTCCGACTATCACGAGCAGGCTGGGTATCACGAGCACCGCGTACGCGGTTATGGTCATGATTGCCCTATCCTTAAGCGGCACATCGGACATGCGCTCCTTGAAGTCCTCTTCCTGCTCGCGCGTTGATTTCTTAAGTCTGCCCCAAATCATTTCGGTCTCCTTTGGCTTACTATCACGGGTCACTGCTGCTCGACTGCGCGGCTGGACTTGCGCTCCATCTTGGGCATTTCGAACAGGTAGTTGCCGTTTTCGTCCATCTTGCGCTCGGGGTTATGGCAGGCAAGGAAGTGACCCGGCTCGACCTCGCGCAGTTCGGGCGGCACGCGCTTGCACTTTTCGCACGCCATATAGCAACGCGTGTGGAACTTGCATCCGGACGGCGGCTTTATCGGGCTGGGTATAGAGCCCTCCAGCAGTATGCGCTCCTTGCTCAGGCTCTCCTGATCGGTGGTCGGTATGGACGACAGCAGCGCCACCGTGTAGGGGTGCCTGGGGTCGCGGAACAGCGTTTCGGCATCCGCCAACTCCACTACATTGCCCAGATACATGACGCATATGCGGTCGGAAATGTACCTAACGACCGACAGGTCATGCGATATGAACATGTATGTCAGGTTCTCTTTTTCCTTCAGATCCTGCAGCAGGTTAATTATCTGGCTCTGTATTGACACGTCCAGAGCGGATACGCACTCGTCGCATACCACGAACTTGGGCTTGACCGCCAGTGCGCGCGCAATGCATATGCGCTGACGCTGACCGCCCGAGAACTGATGCGGATAGCGGAACAGCATGTAATCCTGCAGGCCGCACTTTTCCATGGTCTCGATTATGTACTTGCGCATGGCTTCGGAGCCGTGGCGGTAGAAGTTATGCGTTACCAGACCCTCTTCGATAATCTGACCGATTGTGAAGCGGGGGTTCAGGCTGGAATACGGATCCTGGAATATTATCTGCAGCTCGCGGCGCAGTGCGCGCTGTTCCTTGTACTCAAGGCGCGACAGATCCACGCCGTCATCGCGCATGGCCTCGTACTTCAAGAACTCGGGGTTGTCCGCGTACTTTGCGCGAATGTCCTCAAGCTCTTTATTGAGCGTCGCAAGCTGAGCATCGAGGCTCTTTATCTCCTGATTCGCGCTGTCCAGCTGGCTCTGCAGCTTATCGGTTGAACCTTTGCCGGTGTCCTTGCGGTGGTTTATTTCAACCTCCAGCTCCTTTATCTTTTCGGACAGTCTTGCGCGCTTTGTGCTTTCCTCGTACACGCGCAGTATCTGCTGGCAGCCCTTGCCGCCTTCGTCTATTGCAAAGAAGCCGCCCAGTATCTTGACCATGTGGTCAAGGCAGGTCTGCTCATTGCAGCGCGCCAGATTGCGATCCTGCAGCAGGTAGAAGTCGGCGTTTTCCTCGCCCACTTCGTCCACGCGCTTGTCCAATGCTTCGCGCTTTTCGTGAGCCTTCTTATACTTGGCGCGATACTTATCCAAGTGGCGCAGTGTATCCTCGACATACTTGGGCGCGATCTCGGCCAGAGTATGACCGTAGTACATCGTCGCGCCGGCGGTCTGCGGATACAGCTGCAGCAGCACGCGTCCCAGAGTGGACTTGCCGCAGCCGCTCTCGCCTACGACGCCTATGGTTTCGCCCTCGTATATGTCAAGCGAAATGTCCTCATTGGCGCGCACATACATCTGCTCGCGCTGGAATATAGAGGACTTAGCGACCGGGAAGTACTTCTTCAGATTAGTGATTGATAGTAATTTTTTGGTGTGCTGCACTGCGTCTCACCTCCTTTTCAGGATAGAAGCAGCGAATGAGCTGCCCATTGCCGACATCCTTTAGCTCGGGTTCTTCCTCGATGCAGCGCTTTGTGCAGTACTTGCAGCGCGGACCGAACTTGCAGCCCTTGGGCAATGCCAGCGGGTGCGGAACCACGCCGGGTATGGGCTCTATCTTGCCCTTCACGCCCATGCGCGGTATCGAGTACATCAGTCCTTCGGTATAGGGATGGCTCATCTTGCAGTCCGAGAATATCGTGCGCGCGGTCGCCTTTTCCACGACCTGACCGCAGTACATAACCGCCACGTCATCGGCCATTTCGTTTATGACGCCCAGATCGTGCGTTATGAAGATTATGCTTGTGCCCTTTTCCTCCTGAAGTTCGTTCATAAGGCGCAGTATCTGTGCCTGTATGGTAACGTCAAGCGCGGTGGTGGGCTCATCGGCAATCAGTATCTTGGGACGGCACGCCAGCGCCATTGCTATCATTACGCGCTGACGCATACCGCCGGACAGCTGATGCGGGTATTGCTTTATAACCGCCTCGGGGTTGGGTATCTGCACATCGTACAGCATCTTGAGTGCCAGCTCGTGCGCTTCCTTCTTATTCTTGCCCTGATGGATTATGAAGGGTTCGGAGAGCTGACGGTCTACGGTAAAGACCGGGTTTAAGGACGTCATGGGCTCTTGGAATATAACCGATACCGCGTTACCGCGAATCTTATACATTTCGCTCAGCGGCAGCTTAGTTAGGTCGCGACCCTCGAAAAGCACTTCGCCGCTTTCGATATAGCCGTTGGCATCCAATAGCTGCAGTATGCTCATAGCCGATACCGACTTGCCCGAGCCGCTCTCGCCCACTATGCCTATGGTCTTGCCGGCCTCAAGGGAATAGGATACATCGTTGACCGCCTTCACAATGCCCTTTTTGGTCTTGAAATAAGTGTGAAGGTTTTTTACTTCCAATAGCGGCATATCTTTATTCCCCTCCTCACCTATCTATATTGCTCTTGGGATCCAGTACATCGCGCAGCGTGTCGCCGACGATATTTATGCATATCGTTGTGACCGCCAGGAACAGCGATGTGAATGCCCACTGCCACCAGTAGTTGCTGATTATGGTCGCGTTATTGGCGCCGTTAAGCATATTGCCCCATGTGGGACGCGGGTACTGTACGCCGAAGCCCAGGTAGCTAAGCGAGGACTCGGTAAGCAGGCAGCCCGCAAAGTCCAGCGTCAACGTAACCAGTATGACCGATATTACGTTGGGCAGTATGTGCTTAAACGCTATGACATTTTCGCGCACGCCCATTGCCTTGGCGGCGGTTACGTATTCGCTCTCGCGCGCCACAAGCACCTGACCGCGCACAAGGCGCGCCAGCGACGGCCATGTCAAAACGCCCAGTATTACCATTATCAGGAATATGCGCGCGTTTTCGCTCATATTGACCTGACTGAGCATGGACGACAGTATCATCGCGAACGGCAGGAAAGGTATTGCGGTAAATATCTCGGTCACGCGCATAAGTATCATATCGACCTTACCGCCGAAGTAGCCCGAAATACAGCCGATTATTATGCCGATTATCGTCGAAATAATAACCGCGACCGCGCCTATTATCATGGTCATACGACCGCCGGCGCATATGCGCTGGAATATATCCGCGCCGTATGTATCGGTGCCGAATATGTAGCCCTTAAGACCCCATGTGGTAATGAGCTTGCCATTTTCATCCACGGCGTAGTTCTGGAACGCGCCGGTGAACACGTTCGCCGCGCCGTCGGCGGATGCGGGCGCATCCGACTGACCGAAGTGGTTCTTGCCCCACGACAGCACGCGTCCGTTTGTGGTAATGCCGCTATAGTGGTACGTACCGGCGGATATGCTGCCCAGTATAAACGTCTCGCCCTCTTCAAGCTCGGGTATGGGCTGCGCGTCCGACGTAAAGTCGCCCGACAGCGCGATCGAGCCATCCGACAGCTCCACGCACAGCGTATCGCTGGTGGCAACCAGACGCTCGATAGTGCGTCCGTTCAGGAACTCTTTTGTCTTAACGGCCTCGGTATTGGTGTTTTCGCGCATCGTGGTATACAGTCCGCGCGTGCCGGTGTATATGCTGGTGCCCTCTTCCTTTACGCCGACGATGTAGTTGAGCAGGAACGCGACATCCTTCATGCCGGTCGCGCCCGCGAACTTATCCATGTTGGCGTATGTCAGCTTATTGCCCCACATATACAGCGTGCCATCGTTCATAAGGATTGCCGATGCCTGATAGCCGCTAATGAGCTTTTTGACATTGGCGACATCCACGCCGCCCTCTTCCATGAATTCCTCGGGCATTACGTCTACGTTGGGATTGTCGCGCAGGGTCTGGGTGTTACCGTACTGACCCATGCGGTTATTGCCCCAGCCGTACACCTTGCCGTTTTCGCCGATGGCAATGATGTGGTCAATGCCGGCGGAAACCATTGCGATCTTGGTATTCTGCACTTCCTCGGGTATGTCGGCAATGTCTATGCCGGTCGTGCCCAGCTGAGTCGCGCCCCAGACATACACCTTGCCCTCGTTGGACAGACCAACGGTGAAGCTACCGTAGGAAGAGATCATCTTGATATTGTTCTTAAGTCCCTTGGGTACCGACATCATGCTCATCGTGGGCGGCACGCTCTTTTGAGTAACCTCGGTGTAGTTATCCGAATAGTTGGTCAAAAACAGCGGACCCACAAACACGAACACGAACATCGCAAATACCACGAACAGCGCAAACATCGCCAGCTTCCTTTCGCGGAAGTTGCGTATTACCTGCCTGCCCGGGCTGATTATCTCTTCTACGCCGTTTGCGTTTTTCTTCTGCTTTTCCTCCATATCGTCGGCAAAGTCGCGGCTTGCGCCCATGAACATGCGCGTGAGCCAGCGTAGCGGCGCAAAGCCACTTTTGGAGGATTTCTTCTGATTCTTTTTGCTCATAACCTATCTCCTCCTTTACTTGCTTACGCGTACGCGCGGGTCGACCATGCCGTAGGCGATATCTATAAGCAGATTGCCCAGCAGTGAAAGCAGCACGTAGAACATCTGAAGCAGTATAATGACGTCAAAGTCCGCCGTGCGCAGTGACGAAATCATCAGGTCGCCCATGCCGTTGAGCGCGAACATCTGCTCAATCATGACCGAGCCCGAGAATATGCCCAGGAACCAACCCACGACCAGAGTGACTATCGGGATAAGCGCGTTCCTCCACGCGTGGGAGTATATGATCGCCTTTTCCTTTACGCCCTTTGCGCGCGCGGTCTTTATGCAGTCCATGGACAACGCCTCTATCATGGATGCGCGCACATAGCGCGTCATGCCGCCCAGTGAGCAGAAGGTCATGACTATCAGCGGCAGAGCCATGTAGTACATGCGGTCGGTGAACCACTTCCAGCCGGTATAGCTGCTGCCGGGCGTCTTAATGCCGCTGGGCGGGAAAATGCCCAGCTTAGAACAGAACAGCCAGATGAACAGTATCGCAATTAGGAATGTCGGCAGTGAATAGCCGATTATCGTAAGCGTCTGAGTTATCTGGTCAAAGCGGCTGCCCTTTTTGACGGCGCAGTGTATGCCCAGCGGTATCGTGATTCCCAGTGCCAGAATTGTCGCGAATATATTGATAAATATGGTGTTGGCCATGCGCGGCTTAACCACGTTGATTACGTCGTCGCGGGCCTCATATGAATAGCCGAAGTTACCCTGAAGCAGGCCGTTAAAGCTCCCGTCATACAGCGGGTACAGGCCCATCCAGCGGAGATATCGTATAAACATGTTGTCGGTATCAGTACCGTAGCGGCGCTGATACTGCAGGTACAGCTCATTGAATCGGGCGTCCATGTCCTCGGAGGACAGACCCTTCTTCATGCTCTGAAGTTCCGCCTTAGCATCCGTATAAGCTCTGTTATTCGGAATAAGGTTATAAATCATGTACATCGCGCATGACAGTATAAGCAATACGATGAGCATATAGGCCACGCGCTTGATTATATATTTGCCCATTGTTCACTCCTCGCTCCGTCTCTATTTATGGCAGTTTCTGACCGTCCATAAACCGTAATATCCCCAAGGCGGGGGATATGGTTCGACCGCCTTGGGGAGAGGGGAGCGAAACGCTCCCATTCATTGGGTTATTTCAGGTTTTGCGTATTATTGCAGCCAGTAGATGTCCGCGGTATCCTTGATGTAGTATGCAGAATAGTCATCATACATCGAAGGATCGATGGTCATGTTGTAGCTATAATCATACGCGGCGGAGGTGAAGCCGGTAGCGAAGTTGAACACGCAGTACATGGGGCTGCCGGAATAGAAGCCGTATACAGCGGACTGATACAGTTCGTCCAGCATGGGAGCGAAGTCACCCATGGTGTACTGTACAGCGAAGCCGGCGGCAACGATGTTATCGTTGGTCACGAAACCGGTCTGCAGCTGATCGGAGAAGGTGTTGTCCGTGGTGCCGTACCAGTTGAGTACCAGCGGCATGTAGTAGTCGCCGTCAACCTCAGTGGTGTAGTAAGCGCCATCCTTGGACTTGTAGTTCTTGTCGTTCTCGGTAGCGACGTCGCCGGAGATCTTCTTATAGCGAACACCCTCGGTGTACTCGTTGCCGTCCTTGTCGTAGATCCAGCCGCCCTCTTCCAGCACTTCGATAGCGCTGTCAACGGAGGTAGCGTAGGAGTTCAGTATCATACCCTGCTCAACAGCCTTCTCATACATCCAGCTGCCGGTGTAGTACGGACCATCGGTTACGCCGCCGTAGCCGCCGGTGAAGTCCTTAGCGAACTTAGCGCGGTCCATGCAGTAAGCGATAGCCTGACGAACCTCGGTGAACTGAACGGGGCCGTAGTCGCAGCGCATGCCCAGCTTACCATAGCCGGCGCGGCTGTAGTGGGTGTAAACGTAAGCGCCATCGGAGCTGTCGGCCAGAGCCAGAGCTTCGTTGGTCTCATCGCCGCCGGTGATGCCGGAGATAACGTCGATGTTGCCGCTCTTCAAGTCTTCCAGCTGAGTGGTGGTGATGACCTTCTTATAGATAACGGTCTCGATGGAAGGAACAACGCCTTCGTAGTTGCCCTTGTAGTACTCGTTCTTCTTAAGAACAGCGGACTTATCGGCAGAGTCGTAGGACTCAACTACATAAGCGCCGGAGTAGGGGTAAGTGGTATCGGTGTTCAGAGCGGTCGCGGAGATTATGTCAGCCACGGTGTACTTGTCGCCGTCCTTGGCATAGAACTCCTCGGTGAAGTATGCGCCATTGCCATCGTCCTTGATGTCGGCATCGCCGATCCACATGGGCAGATAGTAAGGAGTCATACCCGCATAAGCGATAGCGTAGAAGTAAGGCATGTAGTTGGGATCAACGGTGATGGAGAAGGTGTAGTCGTCGATAAGACGCAGACCCGCAAACTCCTTGGTGCCGCTGCCTTCGGTGCCGTCATAGGTGTTGAAGGTGTCAAAGCCCAGCAGCTGCATGCCGCTCATGTGATCCTTGCCCGCGGCGGCAGCGCCTACAGGAGAGGAGAATACCATGGTGAACGCCAGATAGTTCTTGGCGGTAATCGGGGAGCCGTCGGAGAACTTCAGGTCGTCATAAATGGTGATGGTGTAGGTGCGGGAACCGTCCTCGTTGTCAACCTCGGTGTGCTCCTTGACAACGGTATCGTCGAACTGATAGCCGCCCTCTTTGTTGGTGGTAACGGTGCTCAGACCACTGGTCAGGTTCTGGATGTCCAGATCGGCCGCGCCGGGGTTGGTGCCGCCGAAGGTAGCATAACGGAACTTACCGGACAGATCGGTGGTGTTACCGATAATGATGCTGTTGTCTTCCTTCTCGCTGGTCCAGTCGATCAAAGCTTCTGCCGGACCCCAGTAAGGATTGGTGGGATGCTCCTCGACACCCTTGATCTGTGCGTTGTACAGATCATAGTACTCGTTGGAGTACAGCGGGATTTCGGGCAGCAGGTAGTTCCAGCGCTGTATGTACAGACGCCACCATGCGGCGTATACGTCATCCTCAGTTTCGTAATCGCCGGCGGGGGTGGTGTTGTAAACCATAGCCATGGTCAGAAAGTCCAGACCCAGCTCGTACTCCTCACCATCAACGGTGATGTAGCATAGACCCGTGTCTTCATCCTCTTCGACATCGGCGATGGTGATCTGCTTGCCGAACTGAGAATACAGCGATGTATAATCGACACCGTATTCCTTGCCGGCGATGCTCTTGGTCTCCGTGGCCTCTTCAGCAAAGGCGACGGGTACGAGCGTCAGAAGCATAGCCAGAGCCAGAACCAGAGAAAGCAGCTTCTTCATGTTCAGTATCATCCTTTCATTATTTTGCCGTTGCCATATTTCTCCATTATTTCTCTGAATAATATGCGCAACAGTTATTCTTTATTTTAATACGTCGCGCCCGCATTGTCAATAAAATAAGACCGATTTCGCCCGATTTGCGGCACATTTCACTTTCATATTACAAGGCAACATTTCTACAGTATAGCTTTATGCACCGTGCCGCCGCCTATACAGTATTTTCCAGTATAGATCACCGCCGCCTGACCCGGCGTTACCGCGCGCTGCTTTTGCTCAAACTCGAGCGTAAAGCCGTCCTTTTGCGGCAAGAGTATCGCGTTTTGGAGCGGTTGACGGTGGCGCAGGCGCACTTGGCAGGCAACTTTCTCCCCCGCCGGCGCGTGACCCGACACCCAGTAGGGCTGCTCACATACCGCGGATTGACTGTATAAAAGCGGCGAATCCTCGCCCTGCTCAACCAGCAAAACGTTGTTTTTGAGGTCCTTACCCACGACAAACCAGCGTCTGCCGTCGCCCGAGCCGCCTATGCCCAAGCCGCGCCGCTGACCTAAAGTATAATACATTAAGCCGTCATGCCTGCCGACGACTTTACCGTCGGGTGTGCGCATTTCGCCGGGCTGCGCGGGCAAGTATTGCATGAGGAACTTCTTAAAATTGCGCTCGCCTATAAAGCACACGCCTGTCGAGTCCTTCTTTTCGCTGACAGGCAATCCGTTTTGCGCCGCCACGCGCCTTAGCTCGGGCTTTGTCATATTGCATATCGGGAACATCGCGCGCGAGAGTGCGCGCTGACCTAACATGTATAGGAAGTAGGTCTGATCCTTATTCTCATCGGCGCTGCGGCACAGGAAGTATTCGCCGTCCTTCTCCTCCACGCCCGCGTAATGTCCGGTCGCCAGCTTATCCGCGCCCAATTTAAGCGCAAAGTCCAGGAGAGTGCCGAACTTGATTTCGCGATTGCACAGCACATCCGGATTGGGCGTACGTCCGCGCCTGTATTCGTCAAGGAAATACGAAAACACCCTATCCATATACTCGCGCGCAAAGTTGACCGAGTAGTACGGTATGCCTATCACGTCGCATATGCGCTGCACGTCCTGCCAATCCTGTGCCGCTGTGCATACGCCGTCCTCGTCCTGCTCTTCCCAGTTCTTCATGAACACGCCGATAACGTCATAGCCGCGCTGCTTGAGCATGAGCGCGGCGACCGCGGAATCCACGCCGCCCGACATGCCCACGACAATTCTATCCGCCATATCAGTCACCGAAGAGCGCGGTGCTCAAGTACCTTTCGCCGGTATCGGGCAGTATCACGACAATCGCGCGCCCCGCGTACTCTTCCCTTGCGCCCAGTTTGAGTGCCGCGCTCAGCGCCGCGCCCGAGGATATGCCGCACAGCACGCCTTCGCGCTTTGCCGCCTGACGCGCCATATCGAGCGCGTCATTGGTGGTCACGGTCATGATTTCGTCAATCAATGAGCGATCCAGCACCTTCGGAATAAAGTTCGCGCCTATGCCCTGTATGCCGTGCGAACCGGCCTTGCCGCCCGACAGAAGGGGCGATTCGGCGGGCTCGACAGCTATTACGCGCGTTGAAGGATTGCTTTCCTTGAGCGCGCGACCGTTGCCGGTCAGCGTTCCGCCCGTGCCCACGGTGCTTACGAATGCGGCGATTTCTTCGCCCTGCATATCGTTAAGTATCTCGCGCGCGGTGGTTTCGTAATGTGCGCGGGCGTTTGCCGGATTTTCGAACTGACCGGGTATGAAGCCGTTTTCCTCGCGGGCAATGCGCTCGGCCTCTTCGACCGCGCCGCGCATGCCGTCCCTGCCGGGGGTCAGCACTATGCGCGCGCCATATGCCGCCGCCAGCTTGCGCCGCTCAATGGACATTGTGTCGGGCATGGTCAGAACCAGCTGATACCCAAGTACCGCCGCCGCCACGGCCAGACCCAGACCGGTATTGCCGCTGGTGGGTTCGACAAGCAGCATGCCGGGGCGGAGTTTACCCGACTGCTCGGCATCGCGTATCATGTACAGCGCGGCGCGATCCTTTGTGCTGCCGCCCGGATTGCGCGATTCGACTTTGGCGATTATGCGCGCCTTGACGCCGTATGCGTCCGCCAGGCGCTTAAGCTCTACCATGGGCGTTGAGCCTATAGTTTCCAGGATGTTATTGTATACTGCCATAGTGCCTTCCTCCTTATACATGTGCAAATGCCGCGGTCCGCTTGCGCGGGCTGCGGCTTTGCATTGTGTTTGGTTAAAGTTTAGCCTTCATCGCTTCCGTCGGTTTCGGATTCATCCGACGGTTCCTCGGTGGGCTGCGGGTTAAGCTCGTTTTGCAGCTGTGCAATCTCGTCAGCCGTCAATGCACCGCTGTCGGATACCTGAGTCTCGCTGGGCATAATGCCTATGCCGGTTATGAGCATGTCGCCGTTATCCAGCAATACGCCTTCCTCAAGCACTTCGGCAACATGTGCCTTGCCGCCCAGTACTTCATCGCCAACGGCGGGGTTATTGCCTACAACCTTGATGCCCGCCTGACCGTCATTGTAGCCGTTATAGCGGTACAGCGCATCGTCGGTCGCGTCATAGTAGTAGGTAGTAATCGTGCCATCCGGGTAGTACGTGCGTACAGCAACCGTCAGGTTGTCGTCCATGAGCAACGTCCAAATCTGAGTACCGTCATTGAGCACATACTTGACATTGACATCGGGCATGTACTGACGTCCGGTGTACGGCGACGGCTCGGAAGGCTCTGCCGTGGGCTCCTCGGTGGGTTCTTCGGTAGGCTCTTCAGTGGGCTCTTCGGTCGGTACTTCGGTCGGCTCTTCCGTAGGCTCCTCAGTGGGCTCTTCGGTAGGCTCTTCGGTCGGTACTTCCGTGGGCTCTTCGGTGGGCACATCGGTGGGTATCTCGGTCGGCGCGGTGGTGGGCGCCTCGGTTACCGGCACGACTGTGGGCTCAGATGTGGGTATCACAGTGGGCACGACTGTCGGCTCTGCCGTGGGTACATCGGTAGGTACTTCGGTCGGAACTTC